>JANNTO010000028.1:0-12320 GCA_031403675.1 Gammaproteobacteria bacterium
GGGCACCCGGAGGTCGAGGGCACCATGGGACGGTTCGACACGGCTTTTGGGGGACAGATCCACCTGGTTGAGACGGTGGCAGATGCAAGACGCATTGCCGTGCGCGATCCGGCACGGCTGGCGGTCGTCACGCAGACGACGCTCTCCGTCGACGACACGGCGCGCGTCATGGCGGCGCTCCGTGAACGTTTTGCGAGCCTCGCGACGCCGCGCAAGGAAGACATCTGTTATGCGACCCAGAACCGGCAGGATGCGGTGAAGCAACTGGTTGAGCAGTGCGACGTGATCGTCGTGGTCGGTTCGCAATCGAGTTCCAATTCCAATCGCTTGCGCGAGATCGCGAGCACGCGCGGCATCGCGGGCTACCTGGTTGACGGTGCCGACGACCTGAAGCGCGAATGGTTCGCGGGCAAGAGGGCGGCGGGCGTGACGGCCGGTGCCTCCGCTCCCGAGGCGCTGGTGCAGCAAGTGGTCGAGCGGCTGCGCGAGTGGGGCGGGCATGAGGCGGTCGAAGTCGTCGGGCGCGAAGAGCACGTGGTGTTCGGATTGCCGCAGGCGCTGCGGCAGGTTGCGAAGTCCCAGCCGATCTGACCGCCATTGCTCAGAGCCGTCCCGCTACCAGCACTTCGCCGTGCTGTCCCCACCGCCTGAGTCCGTTGCGCCGCGCCTCCCGCTTTCGTCAATGTACATCCGCAGACACAACGGATCGGCGCGCTCGTTGGTGGTCGTGGCGACGATGCGGAATCTGGACGCATTCGCCGATTCGATGGCGAGCAGGTAGCCGCTACGCAACGTTCTCGATGAGACCGGCAGGCCCGGTGGGTCGCTGGCTGCAGTTGCATCGAGACGATCACCGTAATGGCCATGCGCCAGGTAGAACTTTTCCTGTTCAGCTGCCGCGGCAAGCAGCGCATGGACCGCTTCGATGCGATGGCTGCGCAGCAGGTGGCCGCGATACGAAGCGACCGCAAGCGTCGTCGTGATCGCGACGATCGCGAGCGCGATTGTGACTTCGATCAGCGTGAATCCAGCGGAGGATCGAGCTTGCGCCATGATGTCTTTACCGGGTCGCCTGCATAGCCGGGGTCGAATACTTCTGCGCCGTTGATGCCAAATGGGCGTGGGCGACAACCTGTGCAGGGTGGGTCCCAGCGCACGGGAAAGGCGAAGCGCAGCGCGACCGGCAGCCCGGATTCAGCCGGTTCTTCTTCGTCATCGGCTTCCCATTCGACCGAGGAAGCAAGCGGAAGACTGCTGCGGATATCAATTGCATGCATGCGGCGGATTGCACGCGAGGGACCGCATGGGGCCATTTCCGCATCCGCCAGTGGCTGGTAGGTCTGAAAGCGCAGCACATGATTGAAGGTGATGACGGGTCCAATGACCTTCTCACCTGATCCATGCCGATCCAGCCGGCTGAACCAGCCGGGTGCCGATGCTGGCATTGCGGTCAATCCATCGGTGGCGTCGTACAGATCCGGTTCCATGAGCACCGGTGAACCGCCGGACGACGCGCGATCAAAGACCGTGTAAATGCGATCGACGATGCCAGCATCGCGCGGGCGCGCGAGCCAGCCGGAACCGACGGCGATCGCGACCTGCGTCCGACCGGCAAGACGTGCGAGCGAGACATCGGGTGTTGCATGAAAGCGCTGCGTGCCGGTTCCAAGCCGCGCCAGCAGGCGTGCCTCAACGAGTTCACTCGCAGTCCGTCCATTCGCAAAGTCGAAACGCCACAGTCCGCCGGCCACATCGACGAGATAGGCACGATCCAGTTGCCCGTTGCCATCGAGATCGAGTACCCGCGGCGCGGAGGGCAGGCTGACCGCGAGATCCGGCACAGGCTGGTCGGCGTCGGCGTCGCCAGCACCGCGCCACAGCGCCCGGCCGGTCAGTGCGTCGAGGACATGGAGCGCATTGCCTGCGCCGGCGACTGGCGCTCCGGCGGAATCGAACTGGCGATCGTAGCCGCCGGCCAGCAGTACCACCCAGTGGCCGTTGCTTTGCCCGGAGTCCGCGATCGCGAGCCGCGCGATCACCGGCTCCGGCCATGCCTCGGCTGGCGTTGAGCCGGCTGGTGCAACCGACCACAGCAGTTGTGGGTCGTCCGCGACCGAGATGTCGAGTGCGTAATAACGGTTGCCGCCCCGGCCGAGACCGAACATCAGCCACAGGTGCTCGCCGGCAGCGACGTCAATGCGACCGTCGCCATCGGGATCGTGGCGGTGCGTGACGAGCGGTCCGTCGATGCCATGGTCGCGCACCGTGGTCGCTTCATTTCGCATCAGCCCGGCGAGTCGCGGCAGCAGTTCCAGCGGCATCCAGGCCCATTGCTCGACTCCGCTGTCGGCATCGAAGGCGTGCAGCAGGCCATCGTGTGTGGCCGCGAATACCAGCCGCTGGCCCGAAGTGGGATAGTCGACGATGAGCGGGGAGTGCAGGCCGGGATCTCCGAGGACGCGCTGTTCAGCCAGCCACGACAGGATTTCCTCCGCTGACTCGGCGTCATCGGATCCGAGACCGAGTGTCGCTCGATCGATGCGTGGATTCCCCGGCGCGAGGCTGTTGGCCGGCTCCAGGATGCGGGCTGACGCCAGATTTGAGTACAGGCGTCGGGCGTCAGCGGCGGGTAGCCGGCCCGCCGCACTTCCGGTGAGCAGGTTTGCGTCGGGCGCGTCGCTCCACAGACTGCGCGAAGCGGAGCGCGGCAATCCGCTCGCTGCATCGATTGCCGCTTCGCCGTCCCGATCGGTGATGGTCGGCGGTTCGAATGGCGAGTCGGGCGCGCGCAATGCGTAGCGCAGCAGGTTGCCGCCCCAACGCCGCGTGACACGCGGCGCCGTCAGCCCGAAAGCGACTCCTGGCGCATCGCCCGCGTCAACGATCGCCAGTATCGCGGCTGCGGATAGCTGCGGACCCGAGGGCACCGCCGCATCGTGTTGCAGGCTGCGCGCGATCAGGTTGACGAACGCCAGTGGATCGTCGAGTCCTGAAACCGCAGCGGATGCAGCCGACTGCGCACCCGCCAGATCGTCGCGAAAGTCGCTCTGTGCGATCTGCTGTGTGGCCGCAGCCAGGTCGTGGTCCGTGGCCTGACCCGCGCTCAGGTAGGCGAGTGTTACCGGCCGGCAGGCGTGTGTGAATGGCGAGCGATAACGTCCGGCCGAGAGCGGATCGAATGCGGCACGATCCGCGCGTTCATGGTCGCCGAATCGGACCGCGCCACCGGACAGCCACGCCGCTGCTTCTGTCAGGGTTTCTGCCAGGCGTGCATCGCCGGCAGGTGGTTCCGCGGCCAGCTGTCGCAGGTCGCCTGCAGCAACGCGGCTCGCGATCGGAGCACGCGCCACATAGCCGCCGGCGGCGCCGTCTTGATCATGCGCGCGGATCAGCGCCGCTTCGAGTTCGTCGGTCGCATCGAGTGCTGCTGCGAGGGGCTCTGAGATTGCATCCGCGATGGACCGCTCAACAGGCCTGCGCGCGGAGCGCAGAAAATTGAGAAAGTTGCCGTGATAGAAAATGTACGGATCCGCGTGTGGCGAGCGTTGCCATGAGATCTCGGCCGCGGCCAACTCGCTCCACGGCCCGTGTGGGCCATCCGTTGCGTACCAGGCTCCTGGGCCGGCGCCGTGGCGACCGCGATCGGAGCGGCACTCGACAACGTCATGACTTCCGGCCTGTAGCGCGGACCAATGGCCACCGGCCGCCGACGGCCGCCATTGCGCAGCACGTGACGCGATGAAGAACCCGTGTTGCGCAAGCGGTCCGAGCACGGCCCGGCACTGCAGGCCACGCAGGGTGGCACCAGGCGCCAATTCGAGACCGGCCTGCGTCATGCAATCCGGCGCGGGACCCGGACCGCGACGCCAATAGGCGAGGGCGGGATTGCAGCGGGCTTCGGCCGGCAGACCAGAGCCGTAGTCGCGCGACGCATCGTACGATTCGCCGACGGTAATCATTGCTGCGGCCGCAGCGGAGCGATCGATGATCAATGCGAGCAGCGGTTGTACGCCGGGCGGCAGATTTGCGCGCACCACCCAGGCTTCGTCGGGATCGGCGTGCACGGCAAACGCCGCGGCCAGGCCACCGACCGTGGTATACGCGAACCCGCGCAGGCGTGAGAGCGTTGTTTTCAAGGTGCGGGCACCACGAAATAGAAACCCTGCTCGAGTTGCGCACGTGTGAAGCGGCCTGCCTGACCGTCGGCAACGATGTAGAAGTGCCTGGCAGTAAAGGTGTCGGCGTTCTCGCCAATACTGAAGCCGGTCGGCAATGCGCCGGGTGCGATCGCCGCGCGGGTCACGGTGCGAAAGCTGGCACTGCCGGCGAGTTCGGCCGGGTGCGCGGTCGCGCCGATCGCGCCTGCGTCACGTGTCACTGTTGCCTGTGCCAGCGCGTGGACGATGCCTGCTTCGGCCGCTTCGAAGGCGTTCTGCACCTGCTGCTGATGGCCGGCCAATGCCAGCGCGGTCATGGCCGCGGCCGCCGCGGCGAGTGCCAGCGCGCCAAGTCCGGATAGCAGGATCAGCGTGACGATCAGTGCCGTTCCGCGGTTGCGAGCCCTCATGTCGCCGGACCGCTGTTGCGCAGTTCAACCACGCGCGCGACGCGCTTGCGCCGAAACCCGCCGGGTTGTGACGGTTCGGTGATGTCGCTGCGGGCCTCGATTTCGAGGCGCAAGGCGCGCGGCGTGCCGTCGAGCCACGGTTCACCGGGTGTGATCCAGCGATCCACTGCCGCATCCGGGTCGGTTGGATCGTCCAGGCCAATTTCAATCTGCAGGTCGGCGATGCCGCTGACCAGCTCTTCGTCCTGGAATGCGGGGCGGGTGCCGCCGACCAGGCGTTTGCGCCGCAATGACGGCCAGGCATTTCGCCCGGTCGAATCCGCGCTGATGTAGTAGATGCCGACCTCCACATCGTGCCAGCGCGCGTCCGGACCCAGCGTGCCAATCCCATTGGCCGCCAGCACCGCAGTACGCAGATTGGTCTCGAGCTGCAAACGGCCCAGCACCGGCAGCGCGGCGGCGCGCGCCGCGTGGCGCAGGATCAGCGTGTCGGAATGCAGGACATGGCGCCCCCTGGGACTGGCGCGACAACCTAGCGGCAACCCCGGTGCGGCGGCGTAGGCGCCATCGACAGCAACGACCGGCATCGAAAGATCGTGCGCAATCGAAGTGCCGCAGGTGCCGCTGACCTCGAGGCCGGCATGCTCTGCAGATCCAGCCGCCGACGCGCGTTCAACCACGCCAGCGGGCGGCGCGAGACCGAGATAGCCGGCCATGCGGATTTCGTCGACCAGCACGACCAGTGCCGCATCCAGCGATTCCTCGATCCGCGCCAGGGATTCGCCGACGCGCTGTGCGTTCTGTCCGCGTGCGACGAACGCCAGTGATCCGGCGATCACGACCAGCACCAGCAGCATGGCGATCAAAGCTTCGACGAGCGTGAGACCAGCGGCACGATTCATGTGGTCACCGGTTGGCTCAAGCGCTGCAGACCGGACCCGGACACGGGCCATTCAATCGTGATCCGGTAATCGGCGGGATTCGCGCCTGCGATATCGACGCGCGCATTACTACCGGATGGCAGCGCGGATTTGACCCTGGCAATCCACGCGATGAAGACCTGCGCGTCCGCAGCGAGCGGAGTGCCATCGTCGCGACGCAGCGCGCGCAGTTCATCGGCGAGCGACGCCACCAGGCGGATCGCCGCACGACGATTCGACGATTCACGCTCATACTGGACACTCTGCAGCAGCATCAGGCTGGCGCCGGCCAGACCCGTCAGCATCAAGGTCAGCGCAACGAGCGCCTCGATCAAAGTGAACCCGCGGCATGAGCGGCCAGTCAGCATGTGAGTGGCCGGTCCGATGCGTCGCGATCGCTGATGCGTGGCCGGCCGCTTCTGCTGATGATTACGGCCCGCGCTGCAACCGCACCGCGGCGATCGCAGACCGTGAGCGTTGCGGGGCTCGCAGATCCGGAGCCTCCTTCAAAACTCACGGCGACACGATTGGAACGCAAGCTCGGTGCGCGCGCGGTGCCGCCGAGTGGCAGGCTGCGTCTCGGGACTTCTCCTTGGCCGGCAACCAGCAGTCCGGTTGACCAGTCGGCGCGACCCGAACATTCGCGCTGGTCGTGGCTGCCGCAGAGCTGGATCGGTTCGCCCCGGATCGCGGCAAGCTGGCGGGCGAGATTCACTGCATGCAATGCCGTCGTGATTGCGGCGTTCCTGCGGCTGTCGAGCAGCAGATTGGTGAATACGGGTACCGCCGTGCCGGCGAACACAGCGATGATCCCGAATACCACCAGCAACTCGATGAGCGTGTGACCCTGCGTTGCGGAGATTCTGTCAAGCATGCGGGAAGGCTAGCGCCTGGCCGCCGGTGCTCCCCGCCGCAATTCCGCTGCGTTTGAGCGGATTTGCGCCGAGGCGTATATTCGCCGCCCATGGACCACGCCCAAGCGCCGCTCCGCGCCGATCGCAAGCGCCTGCAATCGCTCCTCGCCGCGCACGGCATCCAGCCCACGGCGCAGCGCCTGCGGGTCGCGGAATTGCTGTTGTTGCGCGTGCAGCACCTGACCGCGGAGCAGGTCATCCAGGCGCTCGGCCGGGACGGCACGCATGTCTCCAAGGCGACCGTCTACAACACGCTGAACCTGTTCGCTGCCAAGGGCCTGCTGCGGCCGCTGCAGGTCGGTCCGGAACGCGGACTCTTCGATTCGAACACCGAGCCGCATCACCACTTCCACGTGGAGGACACGGGCGAATTGATCGACGTCCCGCCCGGCGCGGTGCAGTTTTCGAGCCTGCCGCAGTTGCCACCCGGCACCGAGTCGGTCGCGGTCGAAGTCGTGATCCGGGTGCGCCGCCGGGAGTAAGGCGAGCGTTGCCCGCAGCGCGGGCCTTGCCTATACTTCGCGCCCCCAACGCCGGTGTAGCTCAGTTGGTAGAGCAGTCGCTTCGTAAGCGAGAGGTCGGGGGTTCAACTCCCTCCACCGGCACCACAGTCGTATTGCGTCCATGATTGGAGCATGATGTTGGGAGCAGGCTCGGGGAGTGAGACTGCTTTTCTGGTGCGTTCAAGAGGAAAGGACCGAGACCTCTCCAGGTAAGGTCCAAGCGAGAGCCATAATGAAGAAGCTGCTTATCGTCGCACTTGCTATGAGTACCGTCGGGTGCGCGACCTTGACCGAAGATGCCATGACGCCCATCACGTTCTCGTTTAGCGATGGAGCTAATGGGACATGCAATCTATCGAACAAGCGCGGGACGTGGTCGTGTCCGGTTCCATCGACGGTTTCCGTCAGGAAATCAGATGACGCCTTGAAGTACGATTGCGAGACGGAGGATGGCCGAAAGGCGTTCGGATCGCTCCGAAGCGAGATGGGCGCTAAGATCATCGCTAGTGCCGTATTTCTTGACCTTGGGATCACTGACGCCATCACAGACAAACACCGGCGATATTCTGAGAGCTTTGTCATTCCAGTCGCGAAGCCAGCCGCGAAATCAGCCGCAGAGCCAGCCACGACGCCAGCCCCGGAGCCAGTCGCGACGCCAGCCCCGGAGCCACCCTCCGAGTGAAAACTCCGCCGCGAGGCGGGGTTTCTGGTCTTTGGATTCAAGCCGCCTGTTTTTTCACGGGAATCCGCACGCGTTGGACAGGTCCATTCCCTTCCACCGGCACCAATTTGCCCGTATCCCGGTTCTGGCGCGCTGTCCAGTCGTTGACCCTGCCGGTGAAGCTGGCGCTCGCGGCTATCTCGGCAAGCTCGTATTGGTGGATCGAGTTTCCGTTCGATCTGCTTGATGATTGGAGCGGATCAGCTCTCGGCAATACCCATTGGCCGCTCCACACGATCGCTGTCATCTTTGGTGTCTTGGTCATGGCGCCGTACGCGGCCGCGTCGCGCATGCCGTTGCTGCGAATGTTGGCAATGTGCGTGGTCAGTGCGCTCATCTATTTCCTTGCAATCGAGTTCGTTACGGACGGACCTTTCAGTTACAACACGATCACGCCGTATCTGATCAGCGGTGGCGGCGCTGCGCTCCTGGTTGGCCTCACCGTCGTAGTGCTTGCGCCATGCAAAGCGGCATGGGGCCTGTTCGTGCTGTGCCTGGTTGCCGGCGTCATCGGCGGTGCCGCATTCGAGGATTCGGTCTGGCTGGGATCTGGTTTTCACGAGATCGGTGGCCACCTGACCTGGCAGGTCCTCGTTTGCTTGGCGCTCCATCTGGGCCTGCGGCCTACATCGACATAATCCACCAGCGTCCGGCCCGTTTTCTTGCCTTGCCCGCGCAAGGCGGGTTAAATGCCCGCTGGCGGCAGCCCAGACCTGCCCGTATCAGCCAATAACGACGACTTGCCAGGGGGATTAGAAATGCGTGGGAATATCATCATGTGGAGTGGTGACAAGGGAGTCATCACCGCCGACGGGCAACGCTACGACTTCGGCATCAATGAGTGGCAGGGTGCGACCGCGCCGGCCGCCAACATGACCGTCGAAATCGCCGTGACGAACGGCAAGCTGACCAGCGTCGCGCCGGTCAATGAAGCCGATCTCGCCAAGGAAAAGATGGCGGCGCTGACCGGGCAGGGCGGCAAGGTCGCGAAAGCTGTGTTCGAAAACGTCGGCAAGGATGTCGCCATCGCCTATGGCGTGTTCCTGGTCGCGGCACTGTTCCTGAGTGTCATCAGTTCGGCCGGAATGCTCGGAATCTCACTGAAGCTGACCAATTTGCTGAGCGCCAACATGGGTATCACCGGCATGGGCCAGGGTTATTTCCTGACGCTGCTGGCGGCGGCGACGATCGCCGTGCCCTATTTCTGGAAGCACAAGTTCGCACCGCTGGCGTTCGTCGTGCCGCTCCTGATCACGCTCAAGGCGTTCTGGCCGTTGTACCAGCAGCACCGCGAGTCGCAGCGCGCGATGGAAACGATGGGTGAGTTCGGGCAAATGATGGGCCAGATGCAACAGCAGATGACCGGCAATTCCGGCGGCATCTTCGACAATCTCGGCATCGGCGCCTACGTCATCTTCGCGGCCGCGATCTATCTCGCGTTCAAGGGAGTGGTGCGATTCCTGGGCCGCTCCTAGAGCGTCTCTCTTCCCTCCTTGGTCCTGAAGGCCTGCTGACCGGCGCGTCGGTACGCGGACGCGCGGTCGGCTGGGCCGATCCGAGCCCCAGTTCTGCACTTGCGATCGCGCGGCCCGCCGACACCGGCGAGGTCTCGCGTTTGCTCGCCGCCTGTTTCGATGCGGGCCAGCCCGTGGTGCCGATGGGCGGCCTGACCGGTTTGGTACGCGGTGCCACCGCAGGCTCCGGCGAGATTGGTCTTTCGCTCGAACGCATGAATTGCATCGAAGCGGTCGATACACGCGATCGCACGATGCGGGTGCAGGCCGGCGTGAAGCTGCAGGCCGTGCAGGAAGCGGCGGAACGCGCGGGCCTGATGTTCGCGCTCGATCTCGGCGCGCGCGGTTCGGCGACGATCGGCGGCAATGCGGCGACCAATGCCGGCGGCAATCGTGTGATCCGCTTCGGGATGATGCGCGAGCTGGTGCTCGGCCTTGAAGCGGTGCTCGCCGACGGCACGGTGATCTCCTCGATGAACCGGATGATCAAGAACAACGCGGGCTACGACCTGAAGCAGTTGTTCATTGGCAGCGAGGGTACGTTGGGTGTGATCACGCGTCTGGTGCTGCGGTTGCGCCCGTTGTCACTCAGTTACCAGACCGCGATGCTCGCCTGCACAAACTTCGATCAGGTGACCGGCCTGCTGGGGCGGCTCGATGCGCTGCTGGGCGGTGCGATGTCCTCGTTTGAAGTGATGTGGCGCGAGTTCTATGCGCTCGTCACGGCGCCGCCGACGCGCGGCCGCGGGCCGCTCGGCGGCGAGTTTCCGTACTACGTGATCGTCGAGGCGCAGGGGGGCGATCCCGTGGGTGACCAGGCGCGCTTCGAACAGAGCCTTGCAACCGCGGCGGAAGAGGGGCGTTTTGAGGATGCAGCAATCGCGACCTCGGAGTCGCAGCGCGACGCGATCTGGGCGCTGCGCGACGACGTGGCGCAGCTATTCAGGCTCGGCCATCCATTTGTGTTCGACATCAGCCTGCCGATTGCGGAGATGGAGGGCTATGTCGCCGACGTGCATCGCACGCTCGCAGAGCGACTGCCCGAGCAGCGCTGCTTCACCTTCGGTCACCTGGGCGATGGCAACCTGCATTTCGTGATCGTCGGCAGCGCGGGACCCGAAGCGCGCCAGACAGTCGAGGAAGTTGTTTATCAGCCGCTCGCAACGCGCCAGGGCTCCGTCTCCGCCGAACACGGCATCGGTATTGAAAAACTCGCGTGGCTGCCGCTCTCGCGGAGCGCCGATGAGATCGCCCTGATGCGCCGGCTTAAGCAGATGCTGGACCCGCGCGGCATCCTGAATCCGGGACGGGTCGTCGGCTAGCCGAAGCGGTAATCCTTGAACTGCTGGCGCAGTTCGATCTTCGAAATCTTGCCGGTGGCCGTCAGCGGGATTTTGTCGACGAATACGACGTCGTCGGGAATCCACCATTTCGCGACGCGGCCCTCGAGCCATTTCAACAACTCGTCGCGGGTCGGCTGCTCGCCGGGCCTCGGCACCACGATCAAGAGCGGACGCTCGTCCCACTTCGGGTGCGGCACGCCGATTACCGCCGCCTGCAGCAACTTGGGATGCCCCGCAGCGACACACTCGAGATCGATCGAACTGATCCACTCGCCGCCGGACTTGATGACGTCCTTGGCGCGATCTGTGATCTGCAGCGTGCCGTCCTCGCTCAGGTTGCCGACATCGCCGGTCGCGAACCAGCCGTCCTCCTCATGCGCGGCGCTCGTTTCGCCGAGTTTGAAATAATCACTGCAGACCCAGGGGCCGCGGACCTTCAGCATGCCGGAGCTCTTGCCGTCCCGGGGTAGTTCCTGCCCCGCGTCATCCACGATCTTCATCTCCACCCCGAATGTGGGGCGCCCCTGCCGTGAGCGAAGCGCATCCTTCTCGGTCGCGCTCATCCGCTCCCAGTCCGCAGGTTTCGAGTTGGTCGTGCCGAGCGGGCTCATCTCGGTCATGCCCCAGGCATGGATGGTCCAGACGCCGTGGCGGTCGCGGAACTCGTTCATGATCGAGAGCGGGCAGGCGGAGCCGCCGACCAGGACCTTGTTCAACGACTTGAGCACGATGTCGTGTTCGCGGGTGTAGGTCAGCAATTGCTGCCAGACGGTCGGCACGCCGGCCGCGAGCGTCACCTGCTCCTCGTTGATCAGCGCGGCAAGCGTCGCACCGTCGCCCATCTTCGGGCCTGGAAACACCAGTTTGGCACCGACCATCGGCACGCTGTAGGGCAGGCCCCAGGCATTGGCATGGAACATCGGCACGACCGCGAGCACCGTGTCGGCGCGACCAAAGCCCATCGTGTCCACCAGCGCCGAGCCATAGCTGTGCAACACGGTGGAGCGATGATCGAACAACACGCCTTTCGGGTTGCCAGTGGTGCCGGAGGTGTAGCAGAGCGCGCTTGCCGTACGCTCGTCGAGATCCGGCCAGTCGAAAGTATCCGGCTCATTCGCGATAAATGCCTCGTACGAATCATTGGAGAGCACGATGATTCGTTCGACGGTCGTGAGTGCCGGCTTCAGTTGTTCCACCAGCGGCATCACGGTCAGGTCGGCGAACAGCATGCGGTCGCTGGCGTGATTGACGATGTACCTGATCTGATCGGGATAGAGGCGCGGGTTCAGCGTGTGCAGGACCGCGCCGATGCAGGACACGGCGTAGTACAGCTCGAGATGGCGGTAGTCGTTCCAGGCCAGCGTCGCGATGCGGTCGCCGGGCTGCACGCCGGCCCGGGTCAGGGCATTGGCGAGCTGGCGTGCGCGACGGAACACGTCCCCGAGCGTACAGCGATGGCGCGGATTCTCGGCCGTTACCGAGACCACCTCGGTCTTCGAGTTGATCCGCTCTGCATGCCGCATGATCCCGGTGATCAGGAGCGGCGTCTGCATCATGAGGCCAAGCATTACTTCATCGTCGGCATAGTGAATTCGGCGCCTTTCGAGCCCTCCGGCCAGCGCGCGGTCACGGTCTTGAGCCGCGTGTAGAAACGCACGCCGTCCGGCCCGTGCATGTGCAGCGGTCCGAACAAGGAGCGCTTCCAGCCTCCGAAGGAGTGGAAGGCCATCGGCACCGGGATCGGCACGTTGATGCCGACCATGCCGGCCGCGACACGGCGGCTGAACTCGCGCGCGGCGCCGCCGTCGCGCGTGAAGATCGAGGTGCCGTTGCCGAAC
>JANNTO010000029.1:0-8715 GCA_031403675.1 Gammaproteobacteria bacterium
GAGCGTGAGCTCGAAATCGCGCTGGGTCTCGCCGGGGAAGCCGACGATCAGGTCAGTCGACACGCTGATGCCGGGTCGGACTTCCCGCAGCCGGCGGATCTTCTGCTTGTACTCGAGCACCGTGTGGCCGCGCTTCATCAGGGCGAGCACGCGGTCTGAACCGCTCTGCACCGGCAGGTGCAGGCAGTTCGCGAGTTTCGGCACGTCCGCATAGGCCTGGACCAGCGAATTCGTGAACTCGAGCGGATGCGAGGTCGTGAAGCGGATGCGTTCCAGCCCATCCTGGCGCGCGATGTGCCGGATCAGTGCCGCCAGATCACGAGTCGTTCCATCCTCCGCAGGACCGCGATAGGCATTGACGTTCTGGCCAAGCAGCGTGATCTCGCGTACGCCCTGCCCGACCAGCGACTCGACCTCGCCGACCACCTGCGCGAATGCGCGGCTCATCTCCTCGCCGCGTGTGTACGGCACGACACAGAAGCTGCAGTATTTGCTGCAGCCTTCCATGATGGAGACAAATGCGGTCGCGCCCGTGGCGCGCGGTTCCGGCAGCCGATCAAACTTTTCGATCTCAGGGAACGACACGTCCACCTGCGGCTCGCGCGTCGCGCGGAGTGACGCGAGCATCGCCGGCAGGCGATGGATGGTCTGCGGACCGAACACCAGATCGACGAACGGCGCGCGCTCGAGGATGCCCTCGCCTTCCTGGCTCGCAACGCAGCCACCGACACCGATCACGAGCCCGGGCTTGAGGCGCTTCAGCAGGCGCAATTTCCCGAGCTGCGAGAAGACCTTCTCCTGCGCTTTTTCGCGCACCGAACAGGTATTCAGCAGCACGACATCGGCCTGTTCTGGATCGGTGGTCAGCTCCAGACCAGCGGATTCGCGCAACACGTCGGCCATGCGCGCCGAGTCGTATTCATTCATCTGGCAGCCGAAGGTCGAAATATAGAGTCGGCCGCTCATGCCGGCACGCGGGCCTCGCATCGAAAGGGGCGCTTAGGGTACCGGTTTTCGCGCCTGCCGCGCCAACTGATTGATTTTACTTGTTTTTCTGACTCAGCTCGCGACCGAATGTGCCGGTCGCGACGAAACCCAGATCGGTCGGTCGCAGGTCGCCCGTCACGAACCGGCCGGTGGCGGTGAACTTGGCGCCCTGCGGCAGGGTGTCGGCCATGGTGCGGCGCCGCATCATGTGGATCGAGTACTCGAGCTCGTGCAGCAGCGCCGGCTTCGAATAGTAGTAGCCCTGCCCCGCTACGCAGCCGAGTTCAATCAGCTCGCGCTGCTGCTCCTCGAGTTCGATGCCCTCGGCGACGACTTCGAGACCGAGCGTTTCGCCCAAGGTGATGATCGCGCGTGCCAGGCCAACCCCCGCCTCGACCTTGCCAAGCTGCTCCACGAACGATCGGTCGATTTTCAGGATGTCGATCGGGAAGCGGTGCAGGTACGACAGCGACGAGTAGCCGGTGCCAAAGTCGTCGATCGCAATGCGCACGCCCTGCTGCTTGAGCTGCGTGAGCTTCGCCAGCACGTCGTCCGTGTTCTGCATCAGCACACTCTCGGTCATTTCGATCACCAGACAGCCCGGATCGATTCCGGAGAGCTCCAGCGCCTTCGCCACATCGGCACAGATATCCGACTGTGAAAGCTGGACTGCCGAGACGTTGACGCCGACCCGCACCTGGCGGCCTTCCGGCAATCGTGCCTGCCACACGCGCACTTCCCTGGCGGCCTGGGCCAGCACCCAGCGGCCGAGCGTGACAATCTGCCCGGATTCCTCGGCGACCTCGATGAACTCGGAGGGGCCGAGCATGCCGCGCTTCGGATGCTTCCAGCGCACCAGCGCCTCGACACCGAGCAGATAGCCGGAATGCAGTTCGACGATCGGCTGGTAGTGCAGCAGGAACTCGCACTTCTGCAGGGCCTGTCCGATCTCGGACTCCATTTCCTGCCGTCTGCTCACCGCGCGCTGCATGGCCGGTTCGTAGATCGTGTAACGCGCCTTGCCCGCGGCCTTCGATGAATACATCGCAATGTCGGCATTGCGCATCAATTCCTCGACGCCGTCGTCCGCAGTCGCAAACGCCACACCGACGCTCGCCGACACGCGCAGGTCTGGGCCCGGCAGATCGAGCGATTCCTGCAACGCCGCGACGATCCGCGCGGCAATCTCAACTACCTGTTCCTTGTCGGTCAGGTTCTCGAGCAGTACGGCGAATTCGTCGCCGCCGAGCCGCGCGACCGTATCGCCGTTGCGGGTTGCCTTGACGAGACGCTGCGCGCTCTTGTGCAGCACACGGTCACCGGTCGCATGGCCGAGGGAGTCATTAATCTTCTTGAAATTGTCGAGGTCGACATACACCACCGCGACGCCGCGCCCATTGCGCTTGCTGACGGCGACCGCGTGCTCGACACGGTCGCGGAACAGCGAACGGTTCGCGAGCAGCGTCAGCGGATCGTGCAGCGCAAGGCGCTTGAACTGCTCCTCCATGCCCTTGCGGTCGGTCACGTCGCGCAGGTTCAACAGCCACCCGCCGATCGCGGGCTCCGACTCCATGTTCGTGCCGTGGATCTCGACCGTGCGGTGCTTGTCCTCGCCGCGCGGAATGCGCGCCTCCACATTGGCGGAGGCGCCGTTCTGCGCCAGGTCGCGGCCCAGGAATTCACGCAGGCGCGCACGGTCCTCGAATGCGACCAGCTCCGCGAGCGGCCGGCCGATCAATGCCTGGGCCGGCTGGCCGAAAATCCGCTCGGCGGTCGGCGTCAGGTAGCTGATCCGGCCGTCCGCAGCGACAATGGCGATGACGTCTGCGGTATTCCTGATCAGCGCCGCAAAACGGGCTTCGGCGGAGCGCGTCGCGAGACCGGTCTGCAACGCGACCGCGAGACCGGTCGCGATGGCCTGGCGCGCAAACAGCAATCCGGCTGCGATACAGACGACCCAGGCGACCAGGCCGGCGGGTTCCTGGTAATTGCCGCCGTGCAGGACCAGCAGCGTGTATCCCGCCAGCATCAGCGCCGCGTAGGGCAGCAAGGACGCCAGCGGCGAGCCGCGTTCCGCGGCATCCATCGGCGGTGCGCGACGCTCGGTGCGCAGGTAGTCGAAATGAGCGGCGATCGCGAATGCGACGATCGCGAGCACGTGCAGCGGACAAACGGCCTTGAGCGTACCGTCCTGCGCGATCGTGATGGCCTCGAGCAGCCGCGCACTGGCGAGTGCGGCGAGCGCAAGGGCAAAGATCACGAACCCCGGCCAGCCCTGCCAGTCCGAACGCCGCAACAGCAGGATCGTGGCCAGCACGATGACGATGCCGTCCAGCACCGCAGTCCAGGACACGCTGGCCGGTGCAAGGTCCGGCGCCAAGGTGACCGGCGCGAATTCCTGCGGAATCGCGAGCCACAGGACCGCGCCGACGCAGAGCGCGACGAGCAGCGACTCGAGCCAGAACTGCGCGCCGAAGGAGTTCCCGCGCGTCGACAGCAGCATGGCGATCGCGGCAATCACGGCGCATGGGAAGAAGGCAAATTTCAACACGCCGGCGCTGGCCTGCAGGGCCGGAACCTCCAGGTAGTGTGCTGCGGTGAATGCGAGCGTGGCGGTGACCTGGGCTGCCAGCGCCAACGCAAGCCAGCGCCAGGCGCGGCGGCGGGTGGACGCGAGATCATGAAGTCTGGACGCGCGCCAGACCACGGCAATGGCCGCAATCATGGCCACGGCAGTCGCCAGCACCGTGCCGAGCCCGTTGCGTGACGCCCCCGGCGCGAATCCGGCCAGGGTCGCGAATGCCGCAAACCCGATGCAAAGCAGCACCAGCCAGGCGGACGCATGGTCGAACCATGGCGCCAAGGCTGCGCGCAACCGATCGCCGGGTGGCTGGTTTGGGTCCAGCGCCATCAGGCCCGTTCTCCCTTCGCCGGATCGCCTGGAGGGTTACGCAGGCGCCACGGTGAATCAGCCTGATGGTGACTTAATGTGGCGCCGAACGGACGCCAATCAGGTCACAAAAAACGGTCTGAAAACGTGACCTCGGTCGCTTAGAACGGGATGTCGTCGTCGAATGACTCGGCAACGCCCGCGGCTTCACCACGGGGCGCCGGTTCTTCATTGCGCTGCGGCGCACGGTCCTGCGCCGGAGCAGCGGCTGCTGCGCCCCCGCCCGCCGTGCCACGGCCGCCCAGCATCTGCATTTCGTTCGCGACAATTTCAGTCGTGTAGCGATCCTGGCCTTCCTTGTCCTGCCATTTGCGGGTGCGGATGCGGCCCTCGATGTAGACGTGCGAGCCCTTACGCAGGTACTCGGCGGCGATCTCGGCCAGGCGATCGAACATCACGACGTTGTGCCATTCCGTCGCTTCCTTGCTCTCGCCGGTTTGCTTGTCGCGCCATTGATCCGAGGTCGCGAGACGCAGATTGACGACCGCTTTGCCGGACGGCATCGCGCGCGACTGTGGGTCTTGCCCCAGGTGACCGATCAGGATGACCTTGTTGACGCCGCGTGCCATGACGCTCTCCCCGCCTCTTGTTATGGATGGCTCATTGTAGTCGCCGGGCGCCCGGCGGCGCATCGTCTATCGGCTGGGATCAACGCGTTTCTACGCGGGCCGCAAACGGCAGCCAGCCAACCACCGCCAGGGCCGCGCAAAGATAGACACCGGGCAAAGCCAGGGGGCTGCCGAGCAACGCCCCGCCTGCCAGTGCCCCGGCGAATGCGCCGGCAAACTGGCTGGTCGCGAAGACCCCGAGCGCCGCACCACGCGATTCCTCACCGGCCGCCAGGGTCAGTGAAGCAGGCAGCCGCGCCTCGAGGAAATTGAATGCGCCGAAATAGAGCGCGAGCGCCGCCGCGGTCAGGCGCAGGTCCGCGGTGACCCAGGCCAGCACCATGAGTGCCGCGACCAGCAGCACGCCACCCGTGAACATCGTCCGCCCGGTCCGAGTGCTGCGCTCCGACCAAAGCACCAGCGGCACAGTCAGCGCGAAGGATGCCGCGAACACCGCGCAGTACACCTGCCAGTGTTCTGACGGCGCTATGCCATGCAGGTCACGCAACGCATGCGGCACGGCGATGAAGGTCGCCGTCAGTGTCAGGTGCAGTATGAAGATGCCGGCGTAATGCGGCATCAATTTGCGGGTCATGACCTCGCGCCACGAACGCCGGCTCATGGTTCGCGCCGCGCGCGGCAATTCTGCCGGCAGCGCAAACAGCACGAGAACCAGTGCCAGCACGCCCAGTGCGCCAATCAGCGCGAACACGCCGGCAACACCGATCGAGCCGGCGAGCAGCGGGCCGCCGATCAGCGACAGCAGGAATGACACGCCGATACTCATGCCGATGATGAACATGGCCCGCGTGCGCGATGCCGGTCGCGTCAGGTCGGCCAGGAACGCCATCACCGGTCCGGAAACTGCGCCGAGGCCCTGCACGATGCGCGCGGCGATGACCGACCACGCGCTGCCTGCAAACCAGCCGAGCACGGACCCCGCGATGTGCAGCAGGAGTCCGACGATGATCAGCGGGCGTCGACCGAAACGGTCGGACCAGACCCCGAACGGAATCTGCATCAGCGCCTGGGCGAGGCCGTAGGCGCCGACCGCGAGGCCGGCAAGAAGCGGCGTGCCGCCGGGCAGACCGCCGGCATGCAATGCCAATACTGGCAGCAACAGAAACAGCCCGAACAGCCGGGTGGCGTAAATCGCCGCGAGCGTCGCAACCACGCGCCGCTCGGCGGGCTGCAGGGCCGCGCCGGACGATAAGGCCACTGGAAATCCCTTTGCGGTGCCCGGAATGGGCGGGCTATTCTATCAGGCTCGCCCATGAGCAAGACCATCCACATCCGCGGCGCACGCACGCACAACCTGCGAGGGATCGACCTCGAACTGCCGCGCGACCGCCTGATCGTGTTTACCGGCCTTTCCGGCTCGGGAAAATCCTCGCTCGCCTTCGACACGATCTACGCCGAGGGCCAGCGCCGCTACGTCGAATCGCTGTCGGCCTATGCGCGGCAGTTCCTGTCGATGATGGAGAAACCCGACGTCGATTCAATCGAAGGGTTGTCGCCCGCGATCTCGATCGAGCAGAAATCCACCTCGCACAATCCGCGCTCGACCGTCGGCACCGTCACCGAGATTTACGATTACCTGCGCTTGTTGTACGCACGCGCCGGCATCCCGCGTTGCCCCGATCACGGCCTCGACCTGACCGCGCAGACCGTGAGCCAGATGGTGGACCAGGTGCTCGCACTTCCCGAAGGCACGCCGCTCGCACTGCTCGCACCGATCATCTCCGCGCGCAAGGGCGAGCACCTGCAGGTCATCGAGGAACTGCGCGGCAAGGGCTTCGTGCGTGCGCGCGTGGACGGGCACTTCGTCGAATTTGATGCCACGCCGAAGCTCGATCCGAAGCGCAAGCATTCGATCGACGTGGTCGTGGACCGGTTGAAAGTGCGCGCCGACCTGCAGCAACGTCTTGCAGAATCTTTCGAGACCGCCCTGCGGCTCGGTGAAGGTGTCGCCCGCATCGCGTTCCTCGACGAACCGAAACGCGAGGAACTGGTATTTTCGGACCAGTTCGCCTGCAAGGTCTGCGGCTATGCCCTGCCAGAGCTGGAACCGCGGCTCTTCTCATTCAATAACCCGGCTGGCGCCTGCCCGGGCTGCGACGGTCTCGGTCAGAAGCAGTTCTTCGATCCCGAACGCGTGGTCTCGCATCCGCAGTTGTCGCTCGCGACTGGTGCCGTGCGCGGCTGGGACCGGCGCAACGCCTACTACTACCAGATGGTGCAGGCGCTCGCGGATCACTATCGCTTCGATCCCGAAGCTGCCTATGGCAGCCTGCCGGAACGCGCGCGCGAAGTGCTGATGCAGGGCAGCGATGGTGAGGAGATCGAGTTCCGCTATTTCGATTCACGCGGCCGCACGATCCGGCGCAAGCACAAGTTCGAGGGCATCCTGCCGAATCTGGAGCGGCGCTATCACGAGACAGAGTCCATGGCCGTGCGCGAAGAACTCGCGCGCTATCTCGGCACCCGCCGCTGCCCGGAATGCGATGGCGCCCGTCTCGCCCGCCCGGCGCGATTCGTGTTCGTCGGCGGCACGGCCTTGCCATCGATCTCCGCCATGCCGGTGCGCCGCGCGCTCGAATTCTTTGCCGAACTCAAGCTCGAAGGCTGGCGCGCGACGATTGCCGCCAAGATCGTCAAGGAAATCGCGGACCGGCTCGGCTTCCTGGTGGACGTCGGGCTCGACTACCTGACACTCGACCGCAGCGCGGAAACGCTCTCGGGCGGCGAATCGCAGCGCATCCGGCTCGCGAGCCAGATCGGTTCGGGGCTGGTCGGCGTCATGTACATCCTCGACGAACCGTCGATCGGCCTGCACCAGCGCGACAATCAGCGCCTGCTCGACACGCTGCATCGGCTGCGCGACCTCGGCAACACAGTGATCGTCGTCGAGCACGATGAAGATGCGATCCGCCAGGCCGATCACGTGGTCGATCTCGGACCCGGCGCCGGCGTGCACGGCGGGCAGATCGTCGCGCAGGGCACGCCGGCGGAGATCGAGGCAAGCGCCGCCTCGCTGACCGGCCAGTACCTCTCGGGCCGCAAGCGCATCGAGATCCCGGACCAGCGCCGGCCGCGCGACCTGAAGCAGCAATTGAAGCTGCGCGGGGCGAGCGGCAACAACCTGAAGCAGATCGATGTCGCGTTTCCGGTGGGGCTGCTGACCTGCGTCACCGGCGTGTCCGGTTCGGGCAAGTCCACTCTGGTCAACGACACACTCTATCGCGTGGTCGCGCGCTCGCTCGATCTGGTCGCGGAACAGCCGGCGCCCTGCACCGGGGTGGACGGCATCGGCGCGATCGATCGCGTCATCGACATCGACCAGAGCCCGATCGGTCGTACGCCACGCTCGAATCCGGCGACCTACACCGGATTGTTCACGCCGATCCGCGAGCTGTTCGCCGGCACGGCGGAAGCGCGCTCGCGCGGCTACCAGCCGGGCCGCTTCAGTTTCAACGTCAAGGGCGGCCGCTGCGCCGCCTGCGAGGGCGACGGCGTGATCAAGGTCGAGATTCACATCCTGCCGGACGTGTACGTCGCCTGCGATGTCTGCAAGGGGCGGCGCTACAACCGCGAAACACTCGATGTGCGCTACAAGGGCAAGAACATCCACGAAGTGCTCGACATGACGATCGAGGATGCCAATGTCTTCTTCCACGCGGTGCCCGTGATTGCCAGCAAACTGCAAACGCTGCTGGACGTCGGCCTGTCCTATGTCCGGCTGGGACAGAATGCGACCACGTTGTCCGGCGGCGAGGCACAGCGCGTCAAGCTCGCCAAGGAGCTTTCCAAGCGCGCGACCGGTCGCACGCTTTATATACTGGACGAGCCGACCACCGGACTGCATTTCGAGGACGTCAAGCACCTGCTCGCCGTGCTGCATCGCCTGCGCGATGAGGGCAACACGGTCATCGTCATCGAGCACAATCTGGATGTGATCAAGACGGCGGACTGGGTTATCGACCTCGGCCCCGAGGGCGGCGATGGCGGCGGCTCGATCGTCGCCGAGGGCACGCCAGAACAGCTCGCGCGGGCCAGCGGTTCGTTTACCGGACGTTACCTGAAGCGCGTGCTGGCGCGCGGGAGAAAAGCGGCATGAACTTACGACTGGGACGGCGGGTTGCATTGTTGCTGTGCCTGTTTGCAGCGTGG
>JANNTO010000030.1:0-4010 GCA_031403675.1 Gammaproteobacteria bacterium
TTGCGTTCGCCGAAGATGAACGGTGCCATCTTCGGGTTCCAGAAGCGGGTCTGATGACCGAAATGAACCCCCGCCTCAAGCATCTGCCTCATGGACAAACTGGCCATGATTACTCCTTTTCGGGTTAGTCCTCCGCGGATCCGCATGCGGCAACCAGACTTTTTGGTCCGGCACCCAGCCGCACGTGACGACACGCGTGTGGATTTGGTTGAGAAAAAACGCCGCGCTTTATACCATCTTTGTCCCTTTGAAACAACGGGATAGCGTTCCCAGACCCCATGCTGATGCAAAACCAAACCAGGGTATCCATCAAGTCGCCGGCTGAACAGGAGGCGATGCGGGTCGCCGGCCGCCTGGCCGCCGAGGTGCTCGACATGATTGGGCCGCGGGTCGCAGCCGGCGTGACGACCGGAGAACTGGACAAGATCTGCCACGACTACATCGTGGATGTCCAACGCGCCATCCCGGCACCCTTGAATTACAAGGGGTTTCCGAAGTCGATCTGCACCTCGGTCAACCACGTCGTGTGCCACGGTATCCCCGGAGACCGGGTGCTGCGCGCCAGTGACATCGTCAATGTGGACGTCACCGTCATCAAGGACGGCTTCCATGGCGATACCAGCCGGATGTTCCTGGTGGGCGACCCCTCGGTGCAGGCGCGACGCCTGTGCAGCGTCGGGTTCGAGGCCATGTGGCGCGGGATCCGGATGGTGGCGCCGGGCCGGCGCCTCGGCGATCTCGGCCATACGATCCAGCAATATGTGGAATCCCAGGGCTATTCGGTGGTGCGCGAATACTGCGGACACGGCATCGGGCGCGTGTTCCACGAAGACCCTCAGGTGCTGCATTACGGCGCGCCCAGTACCGGCCTCGAACTCGCTCCCGGAATGACGTTCACGGTCGAGCCGATGGTCAATGCCGGTCGCCGCCACGTGAAGCTGCTCGGCGACGGCTGGACCGTGGTCACCAAGGACCACTCGCTGTCGGCGCAGTGGGAACACACCGTGCTGGTCACGGCTGCGGGCTTTGAAGTGCTGACACTCGGCGCCGCCGACCGCGCCACGGCCTGATCGGTGCAAAGCGGCTTCAGCGGAGCGAACGAGGGTCCGGCACCGACCGTCGCGCAAACTGGCGAGCGCTGGGCCTACCTGGCGGCGCTGCGACCGAGACTCGAGGCTGGCGTCAACGCAGCCGGGGACTTTCGCACCGCGCTCGCCGACGGCGATCGCGAACTCGCGCGCCGTTTCCATGCCGGGGAACCGGTCGAAATGCTGGTGCGCGATCGCGCGCTGCTGGTCGATGCGCTGGTGGTGCGGGCCTGGCAACTCCATGCCGGCGCTGCCGCGACCGCGGTCGCGCTGGTCGCGGTCGGCGGATACGGGCGCGGTGAACTGCTGCCCTGCTCCGACGTCGACGTCATGGTCCTGCTGCCACAGGGCGAGCAGCAGGGATGGACCACCGCGCTCGAACGATTCCTGACCTTCCTGTGGGACATCGGCCTCGAGACCGGCCACAGCGTGCGAACCATCGACGATTGCCAGCGCGAGGCACTCGCCGACATCGGCGTTGCGACCGCGCTGATCGAAGCGCGACTGCTCGCCGGTCCGCCGGCGTTGTTCACCGCGATGCGTCGCGCGCTCGCGCCCGATCGGCTCTGGTCGTCACGCGATTTCTTCGACGCCAAGCTGCGCGAGCAGGCCGAACGCCATCATCGCTTCCACGACACCGCTTACAACCTCGAACCGAACGTCAAGCAGAGCCCTGGAGGACTGCGCGACCTGCAGACCATCGGCTGGGTCGCGAAGCGACATTTCGGCGCGGACACCTTGCAGGAGCTGGCCGCGCACGGATTCCTGACGACCCGCGAACTCGCGCAGCTCCAGGCCGCGCAATCCTGGCTGTGGCGCATCCGCTTCGCGCTGCACATCGTGACCGGGCGCCGCGAAGACCGGCTGCTGTTCGATCACCAGATCCGCCTCGCGCGGATGTTCGGCTACGAGGATGCGACTTATACGCTCGCCGTCGAGCAGTTCATGCAGCGCTACTACCGCACCGCGATGTTCGTCAGCTGGCTCAACGAACTGCTGCTGCAGCACTTCCGCGAGGAAATCCTCGCCGACCGCAATGCGCCGGCCGTGCCGTTGTCGCGCCAGTTCCAGGAACGCGACGAATATCTCGAGGTGACGGGCGCGGACGTCTTCACGCGTTTCCCATCGGCACTGCTCGAGCTGTTCCTGGTGCTGCAGCAGAATCCACGGCTCCAGGGTGTGCGCGCCAATACCATCCGTCTGGTCACGCAGCACCTGTGGCTGATCGACGAGGAATTCCGGCAGAACCCGCGCAATCACCGCCTGTTCCTCGAGATCCTGCAGGCGCCCGCCGGCGTCACCCATGAGCTGCGGCGCATGAATCTGTACGGCGTGCTGGGCCGCTACATCCCCGCGTTCGGGCGGATCGTCGGCCGCATGCAATACGACCTGTTTCATGCTTACACCGTGGACGCCCATACGCTCTTTGTGGTCAGCAACCTGCGGCGCCTCGCGCTCGAGCGCTATGACCAGGAATTCCCGAAGCTCGCGCAGATCTTCCGCGCATTACCGAAGCCGGAACTGGCCTATCTCGCGGCCATCTTCCATGACATCGCTAAGGGTCGTGGCGGCGATCATTCCGAACTTGGCGCGGTCGATGCCGAGGCTTTTTGCCTCGAGCAGGGTCTGTCGCGATACGACGCAAGGCTGGTCGCGTGGCTGGTTCGCCACCATCTTCGGCTCTCGGTCACTGCGCAGAAACAGGACATCTCCGATCCGCAGGTCGTCAATGGCTTCGCACGCGCGGTCGGCGACCAGACCCGGCTTGATTATCTCTATGTGCTGACCGTCGCCGACGTGCGCGGCACCAACCCCAAGTTGTGGAACTCGTGGAAGGCCACGCTGTTCGATGAACTCTACGAACGCGTCAAGCAGGCGCTGCGCCGCGGTCTGGAAAGCCCGCTCGACCGCGAGCAGTTAATCGCCGAGACCCAGTCGCAGGCCCGCGAACTGCTGGCGACCGCGGGTATTGCCGTGACCGACCTGCAGCGGGTCTGGTCGGTGCTGACCGACACCTACTTCCTGCGGCATTCCGCGGCGGAAGTTGCCTGGCACACGAAACGCCTGGCGGCGCGGGACCCGGGAGACGCGAGCCCGCTGGTCGCAGTCGCCGATCATCCCGGCCGCGGCGGCGCCACAGTCGTGCTGGTGTACACACGCGGCCGGCATCACAGCTTTGCGCGCGCCACCGCCGGACTCGACCAGATGGGCCTCAGCATCCAGGACGCACGCATTACGCCGACCGCGGACGGCGGCAGTCTCGACAGCTATCTGGTGCTCGAGGACACCGGCCTGCCGAGCACCGACAGCCAGCGCATGGCGGCAATCGAACGGAGCCTGGCCCGGGCCCTGACTGAACGCAGTGCCGCAACACCCGTGGTCACGCGCCGGATGCCGCGCCAGTCCCGCATGTTCACCACCGCCACCCAGGTCAGCTTCAGCGCGGACCCAGAGAACGGCCGCACCATTCTCGAAGTAGTCGCGGGCGACCGCCCAGGGCTCCTTTCGGAAATCGGCAAAGTGCTCTGGGACCAGCAGGTGGACCTGCATGGTGCGAAGATCATGACCGTCGGCGAGCGCGCCGAGGACGTATTCACGGTGACCGATGAAACCGGCCGCCCGCTTGAGGAGGCTCGCTGCAAGTCGCTGGCCGAAGCACTGCAGCGCGCACTCGATACCCATGAAGCCGCCGCCTGAGAAAAACTGATGACCGAATTGATGGCACTGATCGATCGTAGTTTTGAAGCGCGCGCGACGCTTCTGCCTGGCAGCGCATCGCACGACTTGCTGGCGGCACTCGACGAATGCCTCGGACTGCTCGGCAGCGGGCGGGCCCGGGTCGCCGAGCCTGCCGACGGTGGCTGGCGCGTCAATGAGTGGCTGAAGAAAGCCGTGCTGCTGTATTTCCGCACCCGTGACAAT
>JANNTO010000031.1:0-14644 GCA_031403675.1 Gammaproteobacteria bacterium
CGCTGCCGGCGGGATCCGCTGGACGTGGCCTGGTCGTGCTGGCGCGCCGATTTCAACGAGCAGTCCTGGTGGAATTCAGACCCGGCCTGGATCGCGCGCTACATTGCCGAGTACGAACGCTTGCTCGATGCCTGGGCCGCGCGCATCCCGGATCTCTTCATCAATGTGCACTACGAGCGTCTCGTCGCCGATCCCGATACCGAGATTGCGAAACTGCTCGCGGCCTGCGGCCTGGCGGATGATCCGGCGACGCGCAGGCCGCAGGAGTCGCCGCGTGCGGTCATGACCTCGAGCTTCCTGCAGGTGCGCGCACCGATCCACGCGGGTCAGGTCGACGCCAGTCGCCGGTTCCCGATCGCCACGCGCGGCTTGCGCGAGGCGCTTGCGGCCGAGGGACTTGCGTTTCGGGTCTGAACCGGAGCGATCCACATGAATCAGGCCGATTTCGAGCGCCTCTGGTCTGCCGCGCAATCCGGCCAGGCCCCTGCGCAGGAGGCGCTCGCCGAACTGTTCGCCACGGCGGCCCGGCCGCAGGATGCGCGCCTGTGGCTGTCGCGGGCAGCACAAAGCGGGCGACCGAGCGCAGCGACACGTCTTGGGCTGTGGGAAATCGTCGGCTTTGGCGGCGGTCAGGATATCGGGCGCGGGCTGGCGCGAATCATCGACAGCGCCGATGCAGGACATGCCGACGCGGCGCATACCGCGTCGATCATTTACGCTGGCGGTGTGGGCGCGCCACGCGATCCAGGTGAAGGCCTACGCCGCCTGGTGCAGGCAGCCCGTCTGGGGCAGGTTCGCGCCACCGCGCAACTGGGCCTCCTGATCGGCCCGAATCTGCCGGATGGAGGCTGGCTCCTGCGCCGGGCAGCAGCATCCGGTTCAGCGTCGGCAATGTATGCATTGGGCCGTGGGCTGGACAACCGCACAGAAGGACAGGTTTGGCTCGCTGCCGCCGCCGCGGCCGGGCATCCATTGGCCCGCGGCGCGCACACCGATGCGGCTATCAAGCCTGTGGCCGCAGCGCACGCCGAGCCTGATTGGAATCGCGTCGCCGCCGCGGTCGATCTTGCCTGGGTGGAGCAGCCGTTCGAACGCCAGCTCGAGCGCAATGAACCCCATATCGAGAGCCTGGCTGGCTTCCTGCCGCAGTCCATTTGCGACTACGTGATCGGCATGGCGGCACCGATGCTGTCACGCGCCAAAGTGGTGGACGAGCACGGTGGCGAAAGCGTGCGCGGCGAACGCAGCAACGCCGTGATGACCTTCGGACTTGCGGACAGCGACTTCCTGCTGGAGATGGTCAACCTCCGGACGGCACGTGCTGCAGGGATGCTGCCGGAGAATGCCGAGGGTCTGGGTGTGCTGCATTACCTCCCAGGGGAGAGTTATGCGCCACATGCAGATTTCATCCCGGATACGCCGGCCAATGCCGCCCAGCTGGCGGAACGCGGCCAACGCGTGAGGACGCTGCTGGTTTACCTTAACGGGGACTTCACCGGCGGCGAAACGGCATTCCCGCGCCTGGACCTGCAATTCAAGCCGCCCGCCGGGGCCGCCCTGATATTCCACAGTGTCGATGCGGATGGGCAGGTCAATCCGCTGACGCTGCACGCCGGCCTGCCACCGACGCTCGGAGAGAAATGGGTGATCTCGAAGTGGTTCCGGAGCAAGGCACTTCGGCCACCGCCCGCCGCATAACCGCGTGTGGTACATCAGCAACACATGCGGCTTTACAAACGGCGCCGTCAGCGGTTTACTGCAACTCAGGGAGGCGGCTCGCCAAGTCGGTGGCGGGCGAACACGCCTGACGGACGACATCTCACAAGCAGGGGATCATCATGTTCAGGAACGTCAAGCTGGCGCATGCGATCAGTTGTGTCATCGCCACGAGCGCTTTGGGCGCCATGGAAAGTCAGGCGCAGACTCAGAGCGAAGAACAACCCACCAACCTCGGCGAGGTGGCCGTTACCGGTTCGCGCATCCGTCATGACACCTTCACCAGCGCCCAACCAGTAGACGTCCTCGTTCCGGAGAACGCCGCGGCACAGGGCGTCGGCAGCGTCAGTGCGTTGCTGCAGACTTCCACGATTGCGGCCGGTTCGCCGCAGGTCACATCGGCCACGTCCACCGCATTCGTGCAGGCCGGCGGCATCGGCACGCAAACGCTGTCGCTGCGCGGCCTCGGCGCGAATCGAACCCTGGTACTGTTGAATGGACGCCGCGCCGGACCCGCCGGCGTGCGTGGCGAAGTCTCTTCATTCGATTTCAACGTGCTGCCGCTCTCGGTCATTGAGCGCGTCGAGATCCTCAAGGACGGCGCGTCTTCGATCTACGGTTCGGACGCCGTGGCGGGTGTCGTCAACGTCATCACGAAAAAGGGCGACGGCGCGACCGCCGAAGGATTCGTGTCGCAGCCCAGTGAAAGCGGCGGCGAGGACTCGCGATTTAATTTCTCCTGGGGCAAGGGTTTTGAGCGGGGCAATTTCCGGGTCACCGCGGATTATCATGTCGAGCAGGAACTCGCGCGCGGCGACCGCGACTACTTTGACTGCGGCGAGCAGTACATATTCGATACGGCCACCGGGGATCGTGGCGACGTCATCGATCCACGCACTGGCAAGCCGCATTGCACGGACCTGTTGTGGGGCCATGTCTGGCTCTACGACTATCAGACGTATTTCACTTCCGACGGCGGCGCGGGCAACGTGCCGACCCCGACTCGCACGCTGGCGCAGTACGACTATGACGGAGACCTCGGAGGCTACATTCCCGGCATCGCCGCCGATCCGATGCAGCCCTGGTACCTGACGACGCCGCCTGGCTGGTTCCTGGTCAATTACGATCGCCAGTCGGACAGCGTGGCAAACGCCGATCATCCCTATCAGAACGCGCAGTCGCTGATCCCGAAGGCGGAGATGATGACATTCTTCGCCGACGGCGAGATGGAGCTGACGGATAACGTCACACTCTATGCCGAAGTACTGCTGAACCGGCGCAAGACGACGGCCAACAGCTATCGGCAGTACTGGACCTACATTTACAACTCGGATTTCAATTTCGGCGATTTCTTCCCGACTCCTGGATCAGGCAGTGCACTGAGCACCGGCTGGAGTGGCGCGCAGTGGCTGAGCCCGACGCCGATCACCGATCACAGCGATAGCCTCATCGAGGTTGACTATCGGCGCTACGTCGCCGGATTGCGTGGCGACCTGAAATCCGGATGGAACTGGGAGGTGTCGCTGCAGTACAGCACCTCGGACGGCGACTACAGCGACGAGCAGATCTACAACGATTCGATCCAGGACAACTGGTTCGCCTACGGCTCGTGCGTGGGCACGACCTCATCGGTCCGCGGCGCCCCCTGCGTGGACATTCCGTGGCTCGATCCGGCATTTCTGGCCGGCGAAGTTTCACCGGAAGCCCGCGCATTCCTGTTCGGCGTCGACCATGGCAACACGAAATACGACCAGATGTCGGTCGAGGCCTACATGTCGGGCACGGTACTCGAATTGCCCGCCGGTCCGATGGGTGTCGCAATCGGCGTGCACTATCAGCAAGACGAAATCCGGGACGTGCCGGGCGAGATAACGCTTGCTGGAAATGCCTGGGGCGCGAGCTCGGCCGGCATCACCGCGGGCGATGACACGACTCAGGCTGTCTTTGCGGAACTCGAGATCCCGCTGATGCGGGATGAGTACCTGGCCGACAGCCTGGTCTTTACGGCTTCAGGCCGCTATACGGATGTCGATTCCTACGGCAGCGGCGAGACTTACAAGGTGGGACTCAACTGGGGGATTACGCCGTCGCTGCGGTTCCGCGCCAGCCAGGGCACCTCGTTCCGCACGCCGGCGCTGTTTGAACTGTACCTGGCCGACCAGACCAGCTTCCTGGGCCAGCGGTTCCTCGATCCCTGCATCCAGTGGGGCAACGCCCTCGCGGCGGGCAATATTTCACAGACCATCGCCAACAACTGCGCTGCCGATGGCCTCGCGCCAAATTTCCTCGGCGGGACAGTCAGCGGCACAATCATCACCGGCGGCGGCTTTGGCATCCTCGAGGCGGAGACTTCAATGTCCCAGGCCTACGGAATAGTCTGGCAGCCGACCTTCGCCGATTTGATGGTGTCGGTCGATTACTTCGACATCGAGATCCAGGACGAGGTCGCGCAGTTCGGCGCCGACAACATCGTGCGCAACTGCTACGACTCCGCTTTTTTCCCGACCGATCCACTGTGCGATCTGTTCGAACGCGCTGCACTAATTGGCAATGGAGTCACCAACGTCCGGGACAGTTTCATCAATATCGCCAGCCAGAGGAACCGGGGCATTGACGTGGCGGCGGTTTATCGCACGACCTTGCCCTGGGGCAGTCTGACGGTCGAAACCCAGCACACGTTCCAGAAACAGGACGTGCTGGCGTTCTTTGCATCGACCCCCGAAGATCTGAACGGCCGGCTGGGCGATCCGGACTGGGTCGGTCGTCTCAATCTGACCTTCGACCGTGGGCCGTGGTCGTATTTCTGGGGCATGAATTTCATCGGCTCGAGCTCGAGCTACGACGACTACGGTGGTACCACCGGGCTATATCGCGGCGTGAATTACGACGTCGTGTTGAAGACCGACAACGTCGTCTATCATTCCGCCTCGGTCGCGCGCGATTTTGAGGACCTGGGCCTGAAGGTCATCCTTGGCGCTGCCAACGTTTTCGACGAGGAGCCGCCGCAGCTGTCCACCATCGGTGCGGTCAGCGGCGTCGTCGAAACGGTCGGCAGATCCGCGTTCTATTCGCAGTACGATTGGGTGGGCCGCCGCTTCTTCCTGAACCTGAAAAAGGAGTTCTAGGAAAGATTCCGCAGCCTGTTGGCAGAGCAATCGACGTGCCGCCTGCGGGCGGCACGTCTTTTTCGAGAGTGATTCTGCATGCCGACGATCGTCGCCAAGCCCGACAACCTCAATGAACTCAACCGGAATTACGCGCAGTCACCGCTGACGCGACCGGTGTTCCTGAACAGCGTGCCCAAGTGCGGCACACACCTGATGCGAAACATCATCCGGATGTTCGTACCCGTTGCGCAGCAGTATCACCAGGCGTTCATCCAGCATCCGATCCTGCACCAGCACGCGGCGGCCTTCTCGCCAGCGTCCCCGCGCCTGAGCTGGGGCCACCTGCTGTTCTCGGACGATGCCGCGATTGCACTGCGCCAGGTGCAGCACAGCGTGCTGGTCCGCGATCCCTACGATTGGGTGCTGGCTCGTGCGCGATTCTTCCTTTCCGATACTTTCCGGGGTTCGCTCGAGCACCTGAAGGGCGGCAAGGTGTCCGTCGAGGAAGTGCTCAACATGATGATCCTCGGCATCCATGACAAGGCGCCGACCCTGCAGGAGATCTTTCTGCACAACGCCGTGGGCTGGCTCGGCACCCAGGCGCGGATGGTGCGCTACGAGGACCTGATTGGCAGCCTGGGAGATCTCGATTCGGGGGCAGCAGAGCTCTTTTTCAAGACGCTGTTGCAGAATTGCGGCATCGGCCCTCTGCCCGAGGACTGGCGCGCGCGGGTGCGCGTCGGGTCCGACCGCAATCAAAGCGGCACCGCACGCGAGAATCTCTCTGGACCGGCGGCCAACGTTCCGGACCAGTTGCCGGACCTTCAAAAGAAACTCGTGGACTTTGCAGCTCCGGGACTCAGGCAGTTGCTTGGCTATGCTTGACAGCCTGATGAATTCCAGACTGATTCGCCCGCTGCTGGTCGTCGCAGCGCTGTCGGCAGGCATCGCACCCGGTTTTGCGGCTGAGGAACCGGCGGCGGCGCTGCAAGCGTGCCGGACCGAGCCGGACGATGCCAGGCGCCTGGCCTGCTATGACGGCGAACTTGACCGGCAGGCACGGTTGCCCGCGACCGGCGCTGCCGTACCGGTCACGGCACCGACCGCAGCGAGCCCCACGGCCGAGGAGCGCTTTGGATACCAGGGTGTGCTGGCCCGTGAAGAGCGCGAGAAGTTGCAGAGCGCGGCGCCGGATCTCGAGGAGCTGCGCTCGACGGTGACCGATGTTTCCAGACGTGCGGATGGCGTGCTCGTAGTGACGCTCGAGAACGGCCAGGTCTGGATGCAGAAGACGCCGGACCCCGACTTTCGTCTCAGGATCGGCGAACCAGCCAAGGTCAAACGGTCCGCAATGGGCAGCTACTTCCTGTACGGAAACTCCAGTTGGTCCACCCGGGTGACCAGGTTGCACTAGATGAGCACTGCGCCGTTGGTGTGCTGGAAATGTGGCGCAGCGCTTGCGCACCTCAGCCTGCCATTCTCACGCACCGATGAATGCCGCGAATGCCGCGCCGAGTTGCAGGTCTGCCGCATGTGCCGCTTCTACGACACCGGCAAGGCGAAAAGCTGCGGCGAGCCGATCGCCGACGAGGTGCAGGACAAGACCCGAGCCAATTTCTGTGGATATTTCGTGGCCACAGGCGGCCAATTCCAGCCGCGGGATGAGGCTGGCGACCAGGCCAAATCCGTTCTTGAAGCCCTTTTTGGCGCGAAAAAGTGAAGTCGTGACGTATTTAGCATTACATCAGTGCTGGTATTGGGACAAAATGACCTCATCCTTCTGCGTTCCGGGTCTCCCGTCATGAATGTAACTGCCGCAATGCAAAAGCCACGCCTGTTGTGGGCCAACGTGCTGATGTTCGCCCTGACCATGGCGGCGGCGGTGACCGTCGTGCCCTGGTACGGATTCACCTATGGCTACAGCGTCGCAGCCTGGGTCTGGTTTGCCGTGTTGCTGTATGCGAACGGACTCGCGATCACCGGCGGTTATCACCGGTTGTGGTCGCACCGGACCTATGACTCGCACTGGTCGCTGCGGCTCGTCTACATGATTCTCGGCGCGATGGCATTGCAGAACAGCGTGCTGGTCTGGGCCTCCGGTCATCGCAATCATCACCAGTTCGTCGACGACCCCGACCGCGATCCCTATTCGGCGAGTCGCGGGCTCTGGTTCTCGCACATCGGCTGGATGCTGCGTCGTTACCCGAGCGGCGCAACAGATTTCAGCAATGTCCGCGATCTGCAGAACGACCCGCTGGTCGCATTCCAGCATCGCTACTACTACGTGCTGGCCATCGGCTTGAACGTACTCGTGCCACTCGCTCTTGGCTGGCTGCACGGCGACCTGTGGGGCGTGTTCCTGCTGGCAGGCATCCTGCGCCTGGTAGTCAGTCACCACTTCACGTTCCTGATCAATTCTTTTGCCCACGCGTTCGGCCGGCAGCCGTACAGCGACGCGCACAGCGCGCGCGACAATGGCTGGCTCGCAGTCCTGACTTACGGCGAGGGCTACCACAATTTCCATCACCAGTTCGCCCACGACTACCGCAATGGAATCCGCTGGTGGCACTGGGATCCGAGCAAGTGGATCATCTGCTCGCTGTCCTGGTTCGGCATCACGCGCCGGCTGCGCCGCACTCCCGCGATCGCCATCCAGCGCGCGCGTCTGGCGATGCAGTTCCGGCGCGTCGAGGCGAGCCTGCAGCGTCACCTGAAGTCGCAGACGCAGCTCGACCTCGAGCATTTGCGCGCACTGATCTCGCGTGAATACGCCCAGTTTGTCGCGACCCTGGCCGAGTGTTCGAAGCTGACTGACGCCTGGTACACGCGGACCCGCGAACGCATTGTGCAGCGCTGGGAAGAAGCCAGTTTTCGCGCTGAAACGCGCGCCCTGCTCTTTCAATTGCGCATGCAGCATCGCCGGCTGCAGTTGCTGGGCGCCCAGCTCGCCTGACGCAGCAGCGTCCTGCCCTGGTAATGTCAATGGTTCAGCGGATCCTGTCCCGATTGCCAGCCGCGACTGCGGCCTGTGTCGCGGTACTGATCGCCGCCTGCAGCGGTGGCGGCAGCGGTGGGATTGCGAGTGGCGGTTCCTGCTCGGTCACCAATCAAAAGCAATTCGTGCTGGATGCGACCCGCGAGTGGTACCTGTTCCCGGAGCTGCTGCCATCGTCGGTCAGCATTGCCAACTTCGCTACCGCGCAGGAACTGCTTGACGCGCTGACCGTGACTGCCCGCGCCCAGGGCAAGGACCGCTTCTTCAGCTACCTGACGACGCCGCAGGCCGACAGTTCGTTCCTGCAGGAAGGACAGTTCATTGGCTTCGGGTTCCGCACTAATATCCAAGGCAATCGGCTGCTTTTGCCGGACGTGTTCGAAGCCAGCCCGGCCGCGGATGGCGGGCTTACGCGCGGCGCCGAAGTCATCGCAGTGGATTCCGGCAGCGGCTTCATCGCGATGGCGACGATTCTCGCCACCGACCCGAACCTAGAGCAGGCTTTCGGACCCGCGACCGAGGGCACACAGCGCGGCATCCGGTTCCGGCGTGCAAACGGCCAGCAAGCGCCCGACGTGACATTGACCAAGCGGATCGTCACGATCCTGCCGGTACCGGTCGTCGGCGGCACTGCCATCCTGCCGTTGCCGTCGAATCCATCGGTCATGGTCGGTTACATCAACCTGCGCACGTTCATTTCCACCGCTGAGTTGCCACTGCGCAATGCCTATGCGCAGTTTCGTGCCCAGAACATCCAGAACATCATCGTGGATCTGCGCTATAACGGCGGCGGCCTGGTCAGCATTGCCGAACTCGTGGGCGACCTGCACGGCAGGAATCGCGAAGCAGTCGTGTTCTCGAACATGCGCTTTAGCGCGGCCAAGTCGTCGAATGATTCCTTGCGCCGCTTCCAGCTGCGCGCGGATTCGGTCGATCCGGTGCAGATTGCCTTTATCACGACCGGCTCGTCGGCTTCCGCGAGCGAACTGGTCATCAACTCGATGAAGCCCTGGACCCGGGTTGCGATCGTCGGCGCCGACACCTATGGCAAGCCGGTTGGGCAATTCGCATTCGATCTGGCCGGCTGCGACCTTAGGCTGCGGCTGGTCACATTCAAGACCACCAATGCCAACAACGAAGGCGATTACTACGACGGTCTGGCAGCGACGCTCACCCCCTTTGCCTGCGCCGCAACGGATGACCTGAGCCTGGCCCCGGGTGACCCCCTCGAGACCTCAACGTCTGAGGCGCTCGACTGGCTCGGCAGCCCAAGCGGCGCCTGTGGGCAGGTCATGGGTGCAGGCGCCCCGGGGGCCCAACTGATCCGGGTGCCGGCTCGAATACCGATGCCGAAGGCGCCGACCACCGCCCAGGCCTACCTGCCAGGGCTGTTCTAGGGGCATCCAACTGTCGCCAGGCGGCGACAACCGGCGCGGCCGCGATCAACCGACATCGGCGCACTCGCCCACGGGCTCCCAACTGGCTACTCTTGGCGTCCCCCAACGCGGAGTAACCGTCATGGCTATCTGGAAGGACATCGTTACCAGGGACGCGGAGCCAAGCGAGGCACCAGGCGTCACTCAACCCGTCAATCGCCCGCGGCCCGAAGCCGTACCCAATGTCGCGTCGCAAGGCGCGGCTGCAGCCGGGCGCCGGGAGCTCAAGGAATCGATCATTGCGACCGGCCTGACTTTCGAAGGCAAGATCGAAGGATCCGGCCACGTACGAATCTCGGGACGCTTCAAGGGTGACATCCACGTCGATGGCACGCTCACCGTCGAAGCCGGCGCCCACCTCGCCGGTGCAGTTCGCGCCGGGTCCGTGATCGTAGCGGGCGAAATCGAAGGAAACATCGAAAGCGCCCAGAAAGTCGAACTGCACCAGACGGGCGTGATCAACGGCGACGTCAACGCGGGCTCGCTTTCGGTCGCCGGTGGCGCGCGCATGCGTGGCCGCGCCGAGTTCGGCTGGAGCGAGACCGGCACCCCGAAGGGCGGCAGTCGCAGCTGAGTCATGGCGCGGCTGATGAACCGGAACACCGCGACGATCGGCAAGACCCGATCCTGCCCGCATTGCCGGGCAACGATCCTGGAGAGTGCCGCGGTATGCCCGGCTTGCCGGCATCACTTGCGTTTCGAATCGCGCAAGGATGCGCAAGCGGAACCGGCTGGCAAGATCGCACTGAAGGTCTCCGGTCAGTTTTCACGGCAGGCGACGGACGGGCCGGGGGAGTACGCCGTCGTGGTCGTGATCCGCGATGCGAAGGGCGCAGAACTGGCACGCAAAGTGGTCGGTGTTGGCGGTCTGCTGGCGGGCGATGAGCGGATGGTCGACCTGACGGTCGAAATCTTCGATCCACAAGCGACGCCATGACCCTGAAGATCACCGAACTGCACCATCACGCGGTGCGCGTTACACCGGGTCCGGATGGGGCCGCCGCAGCGCAGCGCTTTTATCGCGAAGTGCTGGGCCTCGAAACCGATCAGGCGCCCTGGGATCGCGCCGATGAAGGCGCGCGGATCAATGCCGGTGCCACGGCACAGATTCACCTGCTACAGGCGGTTGCCAGGACCCAGGCCGCGGCCGGCGAATTCGATCCATTGGCTCCGCATGTGGCACTTGCGGTCGCCGCGATTGACGAGGCGCAGGCCGAACTCGACCGCCTCGCGGTACCCTATCGGGTCGTGCACGGCCGTTTGGGATCCGAGTCGCGGCAGCTTTTCCTGACCGACCCCGCCGGCAACCTGATCGAACTGCATCAGATCGGCACCTGCCGCTGCACCGCACGGGCGCGCAGCGGCCAGGGTCATGCGCGGGTTTCCGGGACCGTACTGTTTGCGGACATGCGTGGATTCACCGCGGTCGCGGAACGGCTGAGCCCCTCCGAAGTCGTGCCATTGCTCAATGATTACTTCTCGATGCTGTCGGCGGTGACCGCCGAGCACGGTGGCACCGTGTTCCACATTGCCGGCGACGGATTGATGGCGGGCTTTGGCCTGCCGCTGCCATCGGACGACGCGAGCGGTCGTGCGGTCGCTGCGGCACGCGGGATGATCACCGGTTTCAGCAGGCTGGCGGCGGACTGGAAATTGAGGCTCGGACTCGATACCGGCATCGGCATCGGCATCAATGCGGGTGACGTCATTGTCGGCGATGTCGGCGCACCGGAACGGCTGAGCTATACGCTGATCGGCGACACCGTCAATGTCGCGGCCCGCCTGGTGCAGCGCGCACGCGCCGGTGAGGCACTTTTTTCCCGCTCGGTCAGGCAAGCGCTCGATCCGCCCCCGGGCGGAATCGTCGAGCTGCCGCCGCTCATCTTGCGCGGGCGTTCGCGCCCGGTCGAGATCTACTGCATGGCATCCGACCTGCGACTCGACCTGCGACCCGCGGCCGCCTGAACGGCCGCGGTTTCGTCAGGTGTCGCCGGCGTTCACGATCGCCCCGTACCAGAGCGAGGTCGCGATTCCCGCAGCCACGACGGTAACCACCGCGTGGATAAAGTGATCCACCGGGTTGACGATGCCAGTAAAAACCCAGGCAGTCGCGCGTGCAACGATAATCGCAAGTGCCAGCCACGGCAGATTGGGCAGGAAACTGCGGACCGTGCCGACGAGCCCGTCAAACATGCCGGCACCGACTGTGCGGGTGCCGCGAACCAGGACGACGAGACTGACAAGCGTGAATAGCAAATAGACTGCGCTCCAATCGTTCCCCTCAACATTGATGTACGGCCATTTGTGCCCTACCCACCCCCATAGAAAAACAAATGCACCCACGAGCGCCCAAGAGATCATTTTCTTGACCATGTTAGGTTCCCCCCAGTTGCCTCGCGCCGCCCGGCGGCAGCCGAGCCAGCGTTCTGGACCGCGGTATAATGCGACAAATCGCGACAGGCTGTCGGCAACCGGCGGAACTGTCCCGCTCCGTGGCCGTCTATCGGTCGCGAACCATTAACCGAAACGGGAACTCGACTTCATGCCATTGGCTGTATCGACCGCCGCCCGGGCGGTAAGCGGAATCTGCGCCCTGCTGGGCCTCTTGGCGCTGTCCGGCTGCGAAGGCACGTTCGGCACCAGCCCGCCGCATGCGGCGCCGGCACGACCGTCCGCAGAGGCCTCCGACGGCTCGGTTGAGCTCCAATGGATGGCAGTGACCGACGCGACGAGCTATGTGATCCAGTGGTCCAACAGCCCGAACGCGAGTGACCCGCTTTCCAATGTAATCAATGACTTAACTGGGACCAGTTACGTCCATACGGGACTGACGAACCTGACCACCTATCGTTACAAGATCGTCGCTGAAACCAGCGGTGGCCGCGGTCCCGCGAGCCTCCTGGTCAGCGGCACACCCGGACCGCTGCCCGATCCGGTCGAATGGGCGGTCGTGACCAACGACAATCCAGGCCACACGGTTTATTTCGCGACCGCCAATCAAGCCACCGGCTACCGGATTTTCATTGCTGCCGGGGAAAGCGCTCTGGAAGGCCGCCGGCCACTGACTCCGTTCGCTGATTCGACTGTTGCACCGTGGGTCCGCGCAGGTGTTGCCGTCGGCGTGCCCTCGTACTACCGGGTGATCGCGATGAACGATACCCGCGTCGGCTTCGGCGGCCCGATCATCGTATCCCCGACCCACCAGGTCGCGACGCTGGACCTGGCGCGTCTTGGCGCGGCGATTGGCGACCCCAATGCAGACGGGTGTCCGGATCTGGTCAGTGCGAGCGCCAGCCGCGTGGACAATGTCTGCACCGGGACGTTGACCGCGCGCAACCTGACCGATGCCGGGCTGGCGAATCTCATTGCCACCGACCGCGTCAACGGAGACTCGCGATTCGCGGACTTCACCGGCGATCGGCGTGACGACCTGTTCAGCAGCACGTCATCGCTCGCCAGTGCGACGGCTTCAATCGCATTGTTCCACGTTAACCAGGGCACCGGCATCTTCCAGACCAATGCGGCAGTCTCGGCGCTGGCTATCGGCGGATTCGGCGGCACACTGCTTGCGGCGGATTTCGACAACGACGGCGATCTCGACTTGTTTGCGCCGTACGATCACACCCGGGGCGACGGCGCGCGCAACTGGCTGCTCAGGAACGACGGCGGTGGCACGTTCACCGATATCGCCGCCGCGGCAGGCGTCGATGCCAATCCCGCCGGGGCCGAATATGTTCCGCGCGGCGGGCAGGCCGTGGATTTCAATGAAGACGGCTTCGTCGACCTGCTGTTTGGATCACGCCTGCTGATCAATGATGGTGACGGAACCTTCAGCGACGACAGCGTAGCGGCCGGCATCCCGGTGCGCGCGGATCAGGGACTCAAGCTGTTCGACGTGGACCTGGACGGTGATCTCGACCTGGCCCATCACGACGGTGTGGCGACCCGGCTGCATCGCAATGCCGGCGGCATGTTCGATGGCGGAACGATCGTCAGCGAGGATACGACCCAGGCGACATTCGGCAATGGACTGAATGTCTGCGACGTCACCAGCGATGGCTTCGAGGATGTGCTGTTCGCGAGAAATGTCACGGCAACCGGCCTCGGCGTACCGAAACTGCTGGTCAACGTCAACGGCACGCTGATGCCATCGGCTATTCCGAACGAATTGACACCCGGTACCAATAGCCTGGTCGCGCTCAATGACCTGATTGCCTGCGGCGACCTGGATGGAAACCGCGTGACCGATATCGTCGCGCGCTGGGGTCAGACCTACCGGACACTGCGCGCCGCATACCCGCTATCGGCGCCGATCCGGATTCGGGTGCTGGGCAGCGGTGGCGAACGCAACCAGCAGGGCCGGATCGTGCGCATCGTGCCGCGCGGCGCGCCGAACCGCATCATGACCCGCGTGATCGAATCCGGTTCCGGTTTGCGTGCGCAGAACCAATACGACCTGCTGGTCGGCGGGCAATGGCCGGGCGAATACGACATCTCGGTGCGTTTCGCGAGCGGCATCGTCACCGCAACCGCTGATCCGGGCGAGGACCTGACCATCTACGCCGATGGCCGGGTCGTGACCGGGCTCAATTAGTCCGCGGATCGGTCGATTACCCCCTCCTGGTGCAGCGGGCGTATCCTTCGCCCCTGATAGGTCCATTGGACTCGGGGGTTGCCATGACCACGAAACTCTGTGGCGGCCACTGTTTGATGCGCGTGGCCAGCCTGCTTCTTCTGGTGATCGCCTCTGCGACTTCTGCTGCAGGCGGAAGGAAGCCGTACGAGGTCTGGATCATCGATCAGTCCGACACGCGCGGCCTCGATCACGGCGGCACGCTGCACGTATTCGACGGTAAAATGTTCAAGGGCGGCCGCGTGCCTGCGGCGGATGCCGCCGAAACCGTGGATCTCGGCGGCGCCGCTTCTGCACTCTGCCGCGAAAAAACCGGTGCCAACCCGGTGCGGCCACATATGGTGCTGTTCAACAAGGAACAGACGCATGCGCTCGTCGCCTTCGTCGCAAGCGGCCATGTGCTGGTGCTGGACGCGGGCAAGCGCACGCCGGTTGATTGCCTGCGCTCAACGCAGTCGCCGACCGGGCGCCAGGCGCATGCGGCCTTTCCGGCGCCGGACGGTTCCTACGTTCTCGTCGCCAATCAAAATGGCAAGCGCCTAGAACGCATCGATACCGATTTTTCGGCCAACCGATTCGTCCATAACACGGCCGCCACGCTCGATCTTGCGACTTGCGCCACCCCATCAGGCGCGGCCTGCCAGGACGCTGCACTGCGGCCCGACAATGCGCCGATCTGCCCGGTGCTCGATGCCTCCGGGAATCTCGCCTTTGTGACCCTGCGCGGCGGGGGCATGTTGGTCGTCGATCCAAGGGC
>JANNTO010000032.1:0-4626 GCA_031403675.1 Gammaproteobacteria bacterium
CAGCTGGGTCGACAAGTCCTTGGCCAGCTCGTCCCAGTTCGACCCGGCGAGCACCAGCGCCCAGCCGACCGTGGCTAGCCAGAGCAGCGCGCCGGCCCTGCCGAACAGGCGCCGGCCCAGCGGGTTCAGCCAATCGAGCAAGCGGTCCGGATCGAACAGCGGAAAACGCAGCGCGAGCGGGTTCTGGATGTACTGCTTTAGCTTGATGCGTTCCTGCTGCACATTGCGCTGGTGCAGTTCACGGATGTCCGGATGGGCGTCGGACTGCAGCACGTCGGCGCGGTGCAGCGAGGCGAGCATGTTGATGACTTCATCCTGCGTCGGCGCGTCGTCGCCCAGCCGCGTGCAGGCGATGTCCCAGATTTCGCGCAGCGTGCGCTTGCCGTCCATCAGCCCGATGACCAGGTTGGCGACCGGCGAGAAGCGGTGGAAACGGCCGCTGGAGCGGTCCTGCAGCACGTACCAGACCTGGCCACGGTACAGGTGCCGGTGGATCACCGCGTGGCCGCGCAGCCGCGGGCGCACATTGGCGACCCGGTACCACGAGGCGCTGAACAGGCTTTCGCTCACGGCCAGTAGGTCCAGACGAAAAGGCGCAGCCAGTTCACCATCCGGTGCGTCCAGATCCAGATCAGGTGGCGCCGCTCGATGTCGACCTTGGCGACGCCTTCCATGCCCGGACGCAGCCGCGCGTTGGCCTGGTCCATGAGCGCTTCGACGCGGAAATAATTCTTGCCCTCGCGCGCGGTGGTCACGGAGGTGACGTTGACGACGGTGAACGGGAATGAATCCTGTGCGATTGAGGCGAGGATAAGGACCCCCTTCTGGCCCGCCGCGACGTCGGCGATCTCCCTTTCGTCCACATTGACGATCACGCGGTAGGACTCCAGCGGCGTGATTTCGAACAGCACGTCGCCGCGCTTCACCGCGCTGCCAAGGGACTGCGACAGGTCGCCCTTCACGATCACGCCATCGAACGGCGCCTTGACCGCCGCGCGGGAAAGCTGCTCGTCCAGCAGCGCCACCTGCGCCTCGGCCTGCTCGTACTGCGCCTGCACGATCTGGGCCTTGGCGCGGTCCCGGTTGGCGACCGCTTCCTGGTATTGCTTCGCGTACTGAGCGTACTGGCTCGCCCACTTCAACCGCTCGAGGCGGATTTCCCTGTCGTCAATCGTCGCGATCACCGCATCGGCGCGCGCCACGTCGCCGGCCCGCGCCGCCGCGCTCGCAATGTAGCCGTCGAACGGGGCCGCGAGCGTGCGCCGCACCGCGCCCTCCAGCGTCGCCGGCGCAGTAACCCTGTAGTCGCCTGTTGCGAAAGCGAAAAACAGTACCGCCAGCACGCTCAGAGCGAGCCCCAGCTTGCGTTTTGCGTGGCGCGGCCCGAACAGCAGGCGCACCTGCTCGGCGCCGGCGTCCTTGATGCGCAGCGCCAGCGCTCGTTCATTCAGTTTCTTCAGTTCCAGGATGCGCACCACGACCGCGGCCACCGCCTGCGCGAGTTCCACCTCGGCGCGCTGGAACGGCATGCGGCCGGGACGCTCGAACACGAGGGCCCCGGTCAGGGTGCCGCTGCCGGCCATCGGCACGGTCAGCACGCTGCCGCTGCCGTGCTCGCCTGCCAGCTTTTCGTGGTCGCGGCTGACGATGATCTCGTCGCCCTCGGCGGCCGGGTAGCGGATCACCGATTTCTGGTCAATCGCCTCGTCCATTGCAGCGCCAACCGCACGGATCAGGTTCATGCGCTTGCCGATCTGCGCGCTGTGCGACAGCGCGACGATCTCCGCGTGCCCGCCGCGCACCACGCCGAGGCTGGCGCGGTCGCATTGCAGCCTCGTCGCCAGTTCGGTGACAAGGCTGCGGCACGCCGGCTCGAAGCGTTCCTCCTCCAGCACCGCGGCGACCAGGTCGAGGACCGTCATCAGCCGTTCCTCCGTGCCGATCGCCTCCCCCTGCTGCTGCTGACGGAACCAGGCCTGCGCCCACGCCATGCCAAGGTGCAGCCTCTGCAGCGCCGCCTGCAACTCGGCTTCGCCGCGCTCGGCGAGTTCCACCGCGACTACGCCGTGAATGTGGCCGTCAATCTCGATGGGCAGCGCGAGCCCCTGCGAGCCCGCAGGCAGAACTGCGGCCACCGCGCGGCGTTCGGCCAGCGCCCGCTCCGCGACGTCGGCCAGGCGCGGGGCGCCGGTATTGCTGCCGGGCCAGAACGCAACCGGCGCATAGGGGCCGGTGTCCGGCGGCCCGAGGACTGCGACGCCGCTCAGGGTTTCAGGAATGGACTCGCACTGGCTTGCCAGCCACGCCCCGAACTGCGCGGGCGCAGCGGCTTCGGCGTGGAGTTGCGCGCCGTTGACGGAATTGTTCACGGTGGCTCAGGCAGGTACCGGAACACGAGCCTCCGGCGCTGGCCGGCTAGAGCTTCAGCTCTCCGTACCTGGCTTCGTATTCCTTCAGCCCCTGCCCCAGCAACTGCAGCAGCCGCTTGGCGGCAAAGGGGTTCAGGACGATGCGCTCGGAAAGCGCCACGGTAACTTCCTTCTGGCCGCCGTGCCAAGCCTGGTTCGCGCCGAACAGCAGCATGATTTCTTCGCGCGTGCCGAGCACGTTGCAGACATTCGCGTAAGAGGTATGCATTTTGGAATCGTCCCAAATCACCTTCGGCCGCCCCTCCGGCTGTATCACCTGTTTCACTTCCTTCGCTTCCTGCGAATCCTTGCTTGCCGAATCCCTGGTTGCCATTTGATCTCCGTATCAATGCAAATGATGTGAGTTTCCCGGGGCCAGCAACCCGGGGAAACGCCTTTTTCGATGCTACCACTCAATGCGTGATTGACGCGTGCCGGGTGCCGGCTCGTCGGCGCTGCGGTGTTCCGCGGGGGCAGGCACGGGCACATGCACGGCCGCGCCCGCGCCGAACCACTTGCGCGTGATCGCGTCCAGCGCCCTGCGCGTGAGCGGCTTCTTGACGTTGCCCGTGCCGCCACTCATCGCGTCGCGATCCAGCAGCCCGCGATTGGTGGCGAGCAGCCCTGCCGCTCCGAGCGCGAGCGCCGGCATAGCGGCGCCGTCCTCACCGGGTCCAGAGTCGGTAACTTGCGCGGCGGCCAGGCGCGAGCGCACGGAAATCTGTCGCATCTGGGCGAGCGGCAAAGCGAGTTCTGCCAGCGGAGCAAGCAGTCGCGCGTTCGGCGCAGCCTGCTGCTCGCCGGGTAAGGTCGAATTTTGCGCGTCGCTGTCGCCTTGCTCCGTGGAAGTGCCCTGCGAGTCTCCCTGGCCTTCGCCGCCGGTTTCCGCGGAACTCCCGCCGTGGGTCCGCGATTCCGATTGGGTAACGATTCCGGACTGGAACAAATTCCGGAACACGGTCGCATCCAGCAACGGCACCAGCCTTGGCGCGTCGCCGGGCGAGGCGCCGGGAATGATCACCACATTGCCCGGCAGCAATTGCAGCGCCGCCAGGATAGTCTTGCCTCCGTCGTCTGTGCCACCCGCGGAAGCATTGAACGAATCGTAAAGCGCCTGGGTCACCAGGTCCTGCGTATCGCTCTCGATGCTCTGGACGATACCGCTTGACAGCACGACCGCGGCGTTGCCGCCGAACAGCAAATCCTCGGTCAGATTGCCGTACATCTGATCGCTGCCCTGGCCGGCAATCAGGATATCGGTACCGGCGCCGCCGTTGATCGTGTCATTGCCGCCGAAGTTCTCATCGACCGACACGATCTGCAGCAGCTGGCCGCCGGCGCCAAACGTTACCTGGCCACCGTCGCCGAACAGGATGTCATTGCCGCCCGCGCTGGTCACCGTGTCGGCGCCCGCACCGCCGGCCGCAAGGTCGTTGCCGTCGCCAGTCGAGATGACGTCGCTGCCGCCCAGAACCGGATCGCCGGTGACGGCGTAGACGATCGTTCCCGTGCTGTCGTTGACGACCGTGGCGCTGTCGCCAAACACGACGTCGGTGCCGTTGCCCGTGGTAAGCGTGTCGGCGCCGGCGCCGCCAACGACCAGGTTGTTGCCGTCGCCGAGGTTCATGACGTCATCGCCGGCCGTATCGGCGACGGTGTCGATGCTGTTCAGCAGTGTGGCGATGCCGCCGGTGTAACCGATGTAACCGTTGTCGCCGAACGCGATGTCGTCGCCTGTGCCCGTCGTCACGCTATCGCCGCCGAAGCCGCCAATGACGATGTTGTTGCCCTCGCCCGCATTTATGATGTCGCCGCCGCCGATCAGGTCCAGGTCCGTGGTGCTCCCCGAGAGGTACACGTTGCTGTAGATCTCGACGAACACGGTACCGGTCGGGTCGAGCTGCACGATGCCGTTGTCGCCGAGTATGGTGTCGAGGCCGTTGCCAGAGGTGATGACGTCCCCGCCCACGCCACCGAGGATCGTGTTGTCGCCGCTCGCGCCCGTGAGGATCGTGTCCGCACCGCCAGTGCTCGCGACCGTATCCGTGGTCTGGTAGGAAACCACCAGCCCCGCGGCGTTGTAATCCACCTGCCCGTTGTCGCCGAGGATGATGTGTTCGCCGTTGCCCGCGGTGACGTCATCCGCGCCGTAGCCACCGACGATATTTTTGTCTCCGTCGCTGACGTTGATGACATCATCGCCGCCGGTCAGGTCGAG
>JANNTO010000033.1:0-28078 GCA_031403675.1 Gammaproteobacteria bacterium
GCGAGCGCGAGACCGAATCGCAGCCCCTGTCCGAGCCACGGCTTGTTTTCGACACCGCGCGCGTAGATCCAGGTGAATGCGCCCGCCATCAGCACGTGGGCCAAAATCATCCAGGCCATGAATCCTTCCTGCTCGGCTGCAGGTCGCATCAGGCCGGTCGCCATGTACTCGTCATTCAATAGCATTCCATGCACGACAATGCCGCCGGCCATGAAAATGATGAACAGCACGAGCCACGCAATGAAAAATGTCTTGTTCATGAAAAATCCCCTTGATGATCGAACTTCGTCAGGGCCATCACAAACCCGTCGGCCCGACACCATTTGCCAAGCTGCCGATCTTAACCCCTACGGGGGCAACCGATCAGCACGGAGGTCATCGAGATCGTGCTGACGACCCGGGTATTGAACAATTCGGCTGATTCATCGGCATTTTGCAGTGCGAGGGCATACAGCAGGGGGAAAAAATGCTCCGGTGTCGGAATCGCAAGCCGCGCCTCGGCGCCGAGTACGCCATAGTTGATCAGCGGTTCGTGTTCACGCGTCGCAATGTACTGGCGGAGTTCTTCGTCGCATTGCTGGGCCCAGGCCTGCGGCTTTGAATCGTGAAAGTTGAACAGGCGCAGGTTGTGCACCATGTTGCCACTGCCGACGATCAGCACGTTTTCATCCCGCAGCGGTGCGAGCTGGCGTGCGAGCGCGTAGTGGTGCGAGCCCGGGCGGCGGGTATCGATGCTGAGTTGCACGACCGGGATGTCCGCCGCCGGGTACATTGCGATCAACACACTCCATGCGCCATGGTCAAGCCCGCGTCCCGGATCGAGACGGATGCGCTCGGTCGTCACGAGCGTTGCCACGCGTTCGGCAAGGCGCGGACTGCCGGGCGCCGGGTAGCGCACATCGAACAGCGCCTTTGGAAATCCGTAGAAATCGTGAATCGTCTCCGGACTTTCCGTTGCCGTGACATAGGCCTCTTGCGTTTCCCAATGCGCGGAAATGCAGAGCAAGGAATCCGGTTTCGGCAACCGGCGCCCGAGCGCCTCCCAGCTTTGATAGAACTCGTTGCGTTCGATCGCATTCATCGGGTTGCCATGGCCGACGAACAGCACGGGAATTCTCATGGAGATGGCGCCGGACCGATCAGGTCCCACTTATTGCCGTAGAGATCGAGGAACACGACGACCGTGCCGTAGGCCTCATGGCGCGGCTCTTCGGTAAATTGCACGCCATGCGCCTTCATGTGCTGGTAGTCAGCCCGGAAGTCCGACGTGTGCAGAAACATGAACACGCGACCGCCGGTCTGGTTGCCGATCGCGCGCTGCTGCTCGGGTGTCGCCGCGCGAGCCAGCAGAATCGCGGTGCCGGCAGCGCCGCCGGGCGCCACGCGCACCCAGCGCTTGCCAGGCTCCCGCGGCTCGTCCTCCAGCAGCCGGAAGCGCAGCACATCTGTGAAGAAGCGGATTGCTTCATCGTAGTCGCGTACCAGCAGGGCAACCTGGGCAAGCGCGCGGTCCGGCTGGCCTGGTGCCTGCATCTTCAGCCCGCGGGGGACTCGGCGCGCGGCGCCCAGATCGAGCGATACACTTTCCAGACGCCGTTGCGTTGCCGGCGCAGCACCCGCATGACGTGGTACTCCGAATGAATGACTCTGCCAGTTGCGATGTCGCGCGTGGCGCCGCGAATTGCGCCCCATTCCACGGCGAAATTCCCGAAGATCTTCACTTCCTCGAACTCGAGGCGGTACTCGATCACCTGGTGCGTCTTCGGCGCGCCGTTCATGCGCAGAAAGGCGGCGTCAAAATCCTTGGCACCGCGTTGAACGGCACCGCCGGGCGGAAACATCATGGCTTCATCATCCACCAGCGAACGCAGCGTCTCGTAATCGCCGGCCGCGGAAGCCTGCATGTCGCGGCGGTGCAGCCTTTCGATCGCTTTGCGGGCGGCGCTTTTCATTGGCGCTGCAGCGCGAGGCGGATCCCCAGCGCGACCAGGAATGTTCCGCAGACGGCGTCGATCCAGCGCCGCAACAACGGCTGCAGGAAGAAGCGGCGTGAGCGGTTCACGAGGAATGAAATGGTGAAGAACCAGGCGATGCCTTCCGCGACATGGATTGCGGTCAGCAGCAGCGACTTGCGCAGCACGGGATCGTCCGGACCGATGAACTGCGGCAGCAGCGCGAGATAGAACACGATCACCTTCGGATTGAGCAGGTTGGTCAGGAAGCCCTCGCGGTACGAGCGCAGTGCCGGCACCTGCGTCGTGGCGACGGCTGCACCGGACGGCAGCGTCGCGCCACGCGCGGCGGAGCGCAACGATTGCAGGCCGAGCCACGCGAGATAGCAGGCGCCGGCGATCTTGAGCGCGGTGAAGGCGGTGGTCGAATGCATCAGCAGGACCGACACGCCCAAAGCCGACAGCAGCGCATGCACGTAAAGGCCGCTGCAGATGCCGATCGCGGTGAACATGCCGTCGCGACGGCCGCCGCGCAGCACATTGCGTACCACCAGCAGCGTGTCGGCGCCCGGTGACATCGTCATGAGCCCTGCAACAATGGCGAAGGCAAGCACGTCGGAGTCAAGCATGGGCATTCGGACCTCCGTCCAGCGACAGCTCGCGGCCCCGGCGGACCGCGATGGCCCGTTCATAGACCAGCGCCGCCGCTGCGACATCCTGCAACGCCGTGCCGGTGCTGTCGAACACAAAGATCTGCTGGTCCGAGGTCCGGCCTGGGCGTTCGCCCGTAATGAGCTGGCCGAGCTCGGCATGCAGGTCGCCAATGCCCATCAGCCTGGCAGCGATTGCATGCTGCAATTCGCCCATCTTCGCAGCCTGCTCGGCAAGGTCCGCGACGACCTTGCAGCTGCGCAGCAGCCTGGGGTCGAGTTCCTGCTTGCCTTCGCTGTCGGCGCCGACCGCCGCGATGAACTGGCCTGGGCGGATGTCGTCCGCCGAGAGCAGTACTTCGCGGGCCGGCGTGCAGGTGACGGCGATCTCGCAGCTGGGAAACGTGTCGGCGAGATTCTCGACCGGTTCGATGTCGAGGCCGCTTTCCGGCGCCATTTCCCGGATGAACGCCTGGACCTGGGCCGGATTGCGGTCGTAGGCGAGCACACGCCGCAGGCGTCGCACCTGCAAGAGTGCCCGCAAATGCGCCCGGCCTTGGTTGCCGCAGCCGCAGACCAGCAGTGTCCCGGCGTCGGGCAACGCGAGGTAACGCGCCGCAATCGCGCTCGCAGCCGCGGTACGCAGCGTCGTGATCTCGATCGAATCGAGCAGGGCGAGCGGCCGGCCGGTCGCCGTGTCGAACAGGCCGATCATGCCCTGGATTGTCGGCAGCCCATTGCGCTCCGGATTCCCGGGAAAGTTCGCATTGATCTTCGCGGCGAAGTAACCCGGCGCTGCGCCGATTGCGGCTGTCTTGACGTGGAATCCTCCGTTCTCGACCTGCGAACCGAGCACGCCGGGCGCGGTCGGCAGCCGCTTCGATGCATGGGCGGCAAATGCGCGCTCGACCGCGCCGATGCATTGCGCCATCGGCAACAAGGCAATCACGTCCTGGCGATCGAGGAACAACATGGCCTGCTCAGCCCTTGAGGCAGATCCGGTACCGGAAGCAGTCGGTCGTGTGATCGTTGACGATGCCCACGGCCTGCATGAAAGCGTAGCAGATCGTCGTACCGACAAAACGGAAGCCGCGCCGCTTCAGTTCCTTGCTCAATGCGTCCGAGAGCTCGGTGCGGGCCGGAATCTGCCGGAACGAGCGGAGGCGGCTGACCAGCGGCTTGCCGCCGACGAATTCCCACAGGAAACGGTCGAAACTTCCGTATTCGCGCTGCACCGCCAGGAAGGCGGCGGCGTTGGTCACGGTGCTGTCTATCTTCAGGCGATTGCGCACGATGCCCGGGTTTTTCATCAGTCGCGCGCGACGCAGGGCGGTGTAGCGCGCGATCCGGGCCGGGTCAAAATCCGAGAATGCCGTGCGGTAGGCATCGCGTTTCTTGAGAATGGTCTCCCAGCTCAGGCCCGCCTGCGCACCCTCCAGCGTGATGAACTCGAACAGCACGCGGTCGCTGTGCACCGGTACGCCCCATTCGCGGTCGTGATACGCGATGCCAAGCGGCGTCCGGGCCCAGGCGCAGCGCTTCATGGCTCGGAGACGAACAACCGCAGCTCGAAGGGGTCGTCACCGAGCCTGACCATGCGCTCGAAACGAAACCCGAGCTTGCCGAGCAGGCGTATCGAGGGCTCGTTGTCGTGCGTGGTGATCGCAAGAATCCGGCCGAGGCGCAGCACTGTTCGCGCGTGTGCCATGACGGTGCTTGCGGCCTCGAGTGCATAGCCTTTCGACCACCAGGCGGGCAGGAACGAAAAACCCAGGTCTGGTTCCGGCAGCGTGTCGCGTTTCAGCACGCCGCACATGCCAATCGGCGCGTCATCGCCCTTCAGTGCAACACGCAGCAGTCCATATCCGTAGCGCTCGTAACCGGCGACCGGGCCTTCGCAGATGTAGCGGCGCGCATCCTCGATCGTTCGTACGCCACGATCACCGATGTATCTCAGGAATGACGGCTCGTTCAGCAGGCCCAGGATGAATTCCGCATCGCGCTCCGAAAGTTGCGCAAGCACGAGCCGCTCGGTGCTGAGAGCGATCGCCGGCCGCAAGTCGAGTTGCGCGTTATTAATGTTCGATCGCCTTCTGCAATGACCAGAATGGCGGTATCGCGCGATCGACGAAGCCGAGCTTGCGGTAGACGCCGATGGCGCGGGAATTGTCCGTGAAGACGTGAAGAAACGGCGTGAAGCCGCGATCGAATGCGGCATTGCAGAGCAGCGCCATCAGGCGCTGCGCGTAGCCGCGACCGAGGTACTCCGGATGCGTGCATACGGCGCTGATTTCCTGATATCCGTCGAGGCGCATGCGCTCGCCGGCCATGGCGGCGAGCCTTGTGCCGTCGTAGAGGCCGATGTAGTCGCCCATCTCGAGCGTGCGCGCCCGGAAGAAACCCGGGAACACCAGCGCCGTCAGCCCCAGCATGTCGTCGCGCTGCGCGGCGCCAAGGCGGATTGAATCGGGTCCGGGAAGTTCCGGAACCCGGGCAGTGCAGATCATCTGCAGCACGGGCTTTCCCGGTATGAGGACCCAGCCGGGCGGCGCTGGCGGTGCGACGCCGACGAGAAAGACCGAATCGCCGTCCGCGATCAGGCTGGCAAGCTGGTTGGCCGCATGAACCGTAGCGTCCTCGACGGCGGCAAAAGGGGCAACCGTCGCCGGGTACTTCGCCGCGCCACGCGCGGTGATTGCGAGACCGGAATGTTTTGTCACCAGAGAGTGCCAGACAGGATTGTCGAGGGTGTGCGCAGTCACCGGAAACGGAGCCTCAGGCGATCACTCCAGAAAGGCGGCCGACGGCGGCGGTCAGCGCCATTGCGAGCGCGCTCCAGAAAGTCACGCGTAATGCGCCGGTCAGCACCTGGGCGCGGCCCACGCGGGCGGCAACGGCGCCGAGAATTGCGAGGAACACGAGCGACAACGCCGCGACGATCGGCACCATGTGTTGTGCGGGCATGACGATCGCAGTGCCGAGTGGCAGCGCGGCGCCGGCTGCGAATGCTGCCGCCGAAGCAAGCGCCGCCTGGATCGGCCGGGCGCGCATGACTTCGGAGATGCCGAGTTCGTCGCGTGCATGTGCGCCGAGTGCGTCCTTCTCCATCAGCTGGGTTGCGACCTGGCTGGCGAGTGTGGCGTCCAGTCCCCGCCCGACATAGATTGCGGCGAGCTCGCGGTGTTCGGCCTCGACGTCCTCTTCGAGTTCCTTGCGCTCGCGCGCCAGGTCGGAGCGCTCGGTATCCGACTGCGAACTGACCGAGACGTATTCACCGGCCGCCATCGACATCGCGCCGGCCACCAGGCCGGCGAGACCGGCGGTCAGCACCGCACCCCGACCGGCACCGGCCGCGGCGACACCGATCACCAGGCTCGAGGTGGAGACGATGCCGTCATTCGCGCCGAGCACCGCCGCACGCAACCAGCCGATCCGCCCCGAGCCATGCCATTCGCCGTGTCTCATTCGTTCAGGTGATCGCAGCCGCCGGGCATCTGCGGATCGTTGCGCAGGTAATCGTAGGTCGTGCCATTCCAGCGCCAGACCCCGAAGCAGAATCCCGGGCCCCCGATCAGGAGATCTGGATATCCCTCGTTCCGGTCCGGCAACGGATCCGCGCTCGCTGCCGGGAAACCGAGGTTGGCTTGCAGATTGCCTGCGCGGTCGCGAATGAACAGCACGACCGAGCTGCCGGCGTGTCCGGAGGTGCAGCTGTTGCCGAAGACCACCACGACTTCCTGCTTGCCGTCGGCGTTCATATCGCGAAATTCGACGTTGGCCGAGGCGGGTTGCCCGCAAATCCCGTCGACAAAGCTCTTCCCGTCCGGCGCGACCACCAAACCTGTCGCACCGAACAACTGTCCGCGTTCCGCCGCGCTCAGGTCGCCGTTATTACCCGCGAACAGCAACGCGGGGCCCGGCGGGTCAGGCGGTTCCGCGGGCGGGCTGCCGGCCGGTTGTGAACAAGCTGCGAGCAGGCAAGCCGCGCATGCCGCCAAGACGCGTGCGGCGTTCACTTCTGGTTGATCGCGTAACGTCCGGGACCCAGCAACGCGAGCGCGATCGCCGAGAACATGAACAGGTACTGCTTTTCGATGGCCAGGCCACCGGACTGTTCAATGACGAACACCTCACCCCAATGTGCGAGTCCGATCGCAAACAGCATGTTGACGGCGATCAGCCAGGCGCCGGCCCGCGTATAAAAACCGAGAATTACCAGCGCCGGTGCAATCAATTCGCCCACATACACGCCGTACTTGAAGAATACCGGCAGACCGCTCGCCGTCAGGGCGCCGTCCAACCAGTCGATGCCATTGGTCAGTTTCCCGATGCCATGCATCAGGATCAGGATGCCAAGCATCAGACGCAGGATCAGTTTGCCGGTGTTCTCGTTCATTTCATGGTCTCCGTGGGATCCCCAAGAGGGCTGACCGGCCAAGCATACGTCGCCGTGGGCAACAAACCAAAAACTTGCTTGCTTCAGCGCCGGTTCGTGATCGTCATGACGCGCTGCTACAGCCGCCCTGCTTGATCACACGCGCGGTGGAAGCCGGGTACTTTCCCAGCAGTTCGGTGCTGCGCGCCGGGCGTTGGACCAGCACACCGCCGCAATTGGGGCACTTGCCAGCAAGCACCGATTGCACGCAACCAGCGCAAAAAGTGCATTCGAACGAACAGATCATTGCATGCGCAGATTCCGGCGGAAGGTCGCGATCGCAGCACTCGCAGTTCGGCCGCATCTGTAGCATCGGCATGCCAGGCTACGACTTGCGACGGAAGAGGAGCAACAGTGCGCCCAGCGCAATCGCACCGCCCGCTGCCCACTTCGGGACGTTGACGGTTTCCTTTTCCTTCAGCGATAGCTCGAGGCCGGCGATGCTCGCCTGGTGCTCATCCTTCGTGTAACTGAACTCGCCGCGACTCAGGCCGAGCGTGCCCGCCGCAATCAGCATGATGCCGGCGGCCGGCAGGATCCAGTTCTTCATGGCTTTCCGCCCCCCTTGTTTTCCCGGTCGATCTCGTCCGCCACCCTGCGGTAGGCATCGCGAAACGGCAAGCGTTCCTTGACGACCAGGTCGTTCGCACGTGCCGCCGCGTGAATGTTTGGCTCGAGCCGGATATTCGCGGGCACGAACCGCAGTCCCTCGAGCGCCATCGGCAGGACCGACAGCACCTGCGCGCAGGTGTCGATACCTCGAAACAGCGGCGCCTTGATCAACTGCACGTCGCGGTTGTAGCCGGACGGCAGGCGCGAGTACACGCCGAGTGCCTCGACGAGACATGCCAGCGCCGTCGCCGAGCGTCCCCGGATCAGTTCGAACACGTCGGGATTGCGCTTCTGCGGCATGATCGACGAACCGGTCGTCACCGAGGCCGGCAGTTCGATATAGGCGAACTCGCGCGTATAGAACAGCAATATGTCGGCAGCGAGCCGGCCGAGATCCTGCATCAGCAGCGTGATCTCGAACAGGAGTTGTGCCTCGGCCTTGCCGCGCGAGAGTTGCACCGCGGTGACCGGTTCCTGCACTTCCGCAAACCCGAGGCGCTCGCGCGTCGCCTCGCGCGAGATCGGCAGATTGGGCGTGCCGTATCCGGCTGCCGAACCCAGCGGATTGCGTTCGATGCGACGCAGCGTCTGACGGATGCCTTCCGAGTCGTCGCGTATCTCGGTGGCGAAACCGCGCGCCCACCAGTCGACGCTCGAAGGCATCGCCTGTTGCATGTGCGTGTAGCCGGGCAGCGCGACGGTGGCCTGGCGTGCGGCGAGCGTCATCAGTGCGTCGGCAACGGCATCCGCGCCAGCCGAGAGTTCGCTGACCACGTCGCGCAGGTAGAGCCGGATTGCCGCCAGCACCTGGTCGTTGCGCGACCGCCCGAGGTGGATGCGCGCGCCAGCTGCGCCGATACGTTCGGTCAGGCGGATCTCGAGTGCGGTCTGGCCATCCTCCTGTTCAAGCAGGACCTGCCACTCGCCGCGCGCATGCGCGCTTCCGATCGCCCCAAGACCAGCGCGGATCTGCTCCAGATCCTCGGCTGACAGCAGCCGTGCTTCCGCGAGCATTTCGGCATGCGCGATGGACGCGCGCACGTCATACGCGACCAGCCGATCGTCCAGCGCATGATCCTCACCCGCCGTGAATGCAAGCACACGCTCATCGAGCGGGGCGCCCTTGTCCCAGAGCCGGTTCACGAGGCGGCAGCCTCAGGGTGCTGCTCGGCCGGTGTCAGCGCCTTGATGTCCGCGACGATCATCGTGCCGGTGCCCTCGTTCGTGAACACCTCGGCGAGTACGCTGTCGCGCGCGTTGAAGGAAATCACGTGCACGCGGCGCACGCCGCCGCGGATCGCCGCTTCGATGGCCGAAGCCTTCGGCAGCATGCCGCCTTCGAGACTACCCGACTGCTCGAGCCGCTTGAGTCCGGCCAGATCGGTGAATGAGACCAGCGATCGCGGATCATCCACCCGCTCGAGAATGCCCGCCGCACCGGTGCAGAGGATCAGCTTTTCGGCGCCGAGCGCCGCGCCGATCGCGGCGGCAACGGTATCGGCATTGATATTGAGTACGACCCCGGTGTCGTCCGATGAAATCGGGCTGACGACCGGCATCATGCCCGCGTCCAGCTGCTTGCGCAGTACCGTCGTGTCGATCGAAACGATGTCGCCGACATAGCCGTAGTCCACGGATTCGCCGTCCACGCGCACCGGCGGGCGGCGAATGGCGCGCACCAGCCCCGCGTCGACACCCGACAGGCCGACGGCGTCGATGCCAAGTTCCCGGCAGGTCGCGAGGATGCGCGTGTTGATCAGGCCGTTCAGCACCATCGTCGTCGCGTCGATTGAGCGATCGTCGGTGACACGGCGGCCGCGCACCAAGCGTGGCTCGATGCCGAGCGAGCGTTGCATCTCGTCGAGCTGCGGACCGCCGCCATGCACGAGCACGACGCGGATGCCGAGGTGATGCAGGATCGCGAACTGCTCGACCAGCGCGCGCGTGCTGGCCACATCGCCGAATACGGCGCCGCCGGCCTTGATCACGAAGATCTTGCCCTTGTAGAGCCGGATGTACGGTGCGGCGCCGCGCAGCGCCGCAATCACGGCCGACTGGTCGATGCGGTGTGTCACCATTTTTTCCGGGCTCCTCGAATCAATGTGGCCGGGCGGAGCCGCCGCCGAGCAGGCGATAGAGTAGCGCCATTTGCACGGTCAGTCGGTTGTGCGCCTGCTGCAGCACCTTGCTGCGTGGCCCGTCCAGCAGTTCATCGGCGACCGCGACATTGCGGCGCACCGGCAGGCAGTGCATCAGGTGGCAATCAGCGCGGGCCGGCGCAAACCAGGATTCGCCCACCATCCATGCGCCGAGGCCGGCGCGCGCCCGGGCGTCGGCCGCGGCGTCGCCGTAGTTTTCAGTCGATCCCCATTCCTTTGCATAGACGACATGCGCGCCGGCGATGGCGGCCTCGCGATCATCGGTCTCGCTGACACTGCCGCCCGATGTGGCGGCAGCACGCCGCGCCTTGTCCATGAGGGCGGCGGGCAGGGCATAGCCGGGCGGGCGCAACACGACGACGTCCATGCCGCGTAGCGCCGCCATCTGCGAGACGGCGGCCGGTACTGCGAGCGGAAGTGCCCGCGGGTGATTGGCCCAGGTCAGGACCAGGCGGCCATTACGCGGCACCTTCAGGTCGTCGAGTGTTTTCCAGTCCGCCAGCGCCTGGCACGGGTGATTGGCGGACGATTCCAGGTTGATCAGCGGATTGGAGCAAAGCGCGGCGATCGCAGCGAAGGTGTGCTCTTCGAGGTCGGCGGTGAGATCCCGGCCTTCCGCAAAAGCCCGCACACCGAGCGCATCGCAGTAGGAATCGAGCACCGGGATGGCCTCGCGGATGTGCTCGGCCGCAGCACCCGTCATCGTCACGTTGCTGCGGGTCTCCAGGTTCCAGCTTTCTGCGCCCGGCGTGATGACGATGGATTCACCGCCGAGCCGCGCCATTGCGACCCGCATCGACGCCATCGTGCGCAGCGACGGATTGAAGAACAGGAGTCCCAGCACCTTGCCGGCGAGCGCTGTCGGTTCGGGGCGCTCGCGCAACCGGTCGGCGAACGCGAGCAGATCGACGACCTCGTCGCGTTGCAGGTCCGCGAGATCGAGGAAATTCTTCATGCGCCGATTCCCGCGAGTGCATCGCGCAGCTGCGCGATATGCGATTCCCGCAATGTGAAGGGCGGCAGGAGCCGCAGCACATGCGGGTCCGCACTGGTCCCGGCCAGGATGTCGCGGGCCAGCAATGCGGCCTGCACTTCAGCGGCTGGCATGCGGGTGCGAAGGCCGAGCAGGAAACCCTCGCCCTGCGTGCCGGTGACCGGCCCGACGACGCAGGACTCGCGTATCAGCTGCGACCCGCGGCGGACGTTTTCGAGCAATCCTTCTGCTTCGATCGCGTCGATGACCGCTTCGACGATTGCGCAGGCGAGCGGGCCGCCGCCAAAGGTGGTCCCGAGCACGTCGGGCTTCAGCACCGCCGCGGTCCGGCTGCCGAGCAGCAATGCGCCGACCGGGAATCCGGCTCCGAGTGCTTTGGCGGTCGTGATCATGTCCGGCACGACGTCGTAGAGATTGGCCGCGAACGGATGGCCGGTGCGACCCATCCCGCATTGCACCTCGTCGAAGATCAGCAACGCACCGGTCTCATCGCAGCGCGCCCGCAGCGCCGCGAGATAGTCGCGGCCCATGTCGAAAGCGCCGCCGACGCCTTGCACGGGCTCGACGATTACGGCAGCGGTACGCGCAGTGATTCCAACCGCGAGCGCTGCCGGATCGCGCCGCGGCAGGAACAGCACATCGAATGGCGTGCGCGGAAAGCCGTACCATTTCGCCGCCGCTCCCCAGGTGACGGCACCGGCCGCCGCCGTGCGGCCATGGAAGCTGCCTTCAATCGCGACGATCTGGTCGCGGCCCGTGACCCGGATGGCGAGCTTCAGCGCGTTCTCGTTGGCCTCCGCGCCGGTGTTGACGAAGAACACGGTCTCGAGCGGCAATCCGGAGAATGCGACCAGTCGGCGCGCGGCTCGGCTGCGAATCTCCATCGGCACCGCATTGCTCTGGAACAGAATGGTGCGCGCCTGATTCTCGAGCGCGGCGAGCCAGCGCGGATGGCCGTAGCCGAGTGCTGCGACCGCGTGGCCGCCGTAGAGATCCAGGATGCGTCGGCCGTCGCGGGTCGTAAGCCACACGTCGTCGGCCGAGACCACCTCGATCGGGTACTGCGCGAAGACCGGGGCCAGATGATCCACGGTGCGGTTCAGGTCCAGCCCGGTGCGGGTGCGAGCAGGCCGTCCGTTTCATTGAAGCCGAGCAGGCGATTCATCCACTGGATCGCGCCGCCCGCGGCGCCCTTGACCAGGTTGTCGACGACCGACATGACGACGATCGTGTTGCCGTCGGCAACGGCCGAGAGATGGGCGTAGTTGCTGGCCACCACATCCTTGATGCGCGGTGGCTCGTCCAGCACGCGCACGAACGGACGCTCGGCATAGAAGCCACGCAGCGCCGCAATAGCAGCGGCAGTGTCGAGCGGCTGTTTGAGCTTGGCCTGCACCGTGGCGTGGATGCCGCGCGCAAAGGGGCCGGAGTGCGGCACGAATGCGATGTGGGCGGCGCGGCCGCTGGCCGCGCGCGCCAGTGCCGTGATCTCGGCTGCATGCCGATGCGTCAGCGCGTGGTAGGTGTAGAGATCGCTGTGACGCTGTGGATGATGCGTGCCGGCAATCGGGCTGCGGCCTGCGCCGGTGCTGCCGGTGACCGCGGAGACGAAGACCTGCGGTTCGACCAGGTCGAGCGCGAGCAGGGGCACGGTGGCGAGCAGGGTTGCGGTGCTGAAACAGCCGGGATGCGCGACATGCGGTGTCGGCGAGCGATCGAGATGCTCTGGCACGGCGCAGGTGAACTGTTTCGCCCGTGCCGGCGCGCCGTGGGCGTGCCGGTAGACGCGCTCGTACTCCTTTAGATCCGCGAAGCGGAAATCCGCGGAAATATCCACAACCGAGGGTTTGACCCCGGCGGACTCGGCGCGTTTCAGCAGCGAGTCGAGCAGCTGGTGCGAAACGCCGTGCGGTGCCGCAGCGAGCACGGCGCTCTGCGGCACGGATGCGACCCGTTCAATCGCCTGCTCGATCGAGACGTAGCGGAGATCTCCGCATGCGGCCGCGAGGTGCGGGAATGCCTTTGCGACGGGTTCGCCAGGCTGGCTGTCGGATGCGATGGCCGCGAGTTCAAGGCGTGGGTGGCCGAGCGCCAGTCGCAACAGTTCGCCGGCGACGTAACCGGTTCCACCCAGGATGACCGCGGGGACCCGCGTACTCATTCGGCGAGCTCCCCGGAATGCGCGACGGCGTCGAGCCCGACCGCGGTGATCACGCAGTCGCCGAGCGCGGCGCCGTTGGTCAGCGCATTGAATGCCGGAACGCCGAGCTGCTCCCGGATGATGTCCACGCCGACCGAGTTGTCTGTGGACGGGCCGGTGACGACCGCGGGTTCGATGCCGAAGCGCTCGCGCAGCAGCTTGACGCCACCCCAGGCTGCGACCGGGTCATTGGCCGACAGTACGACGGCGGTCAGCGCTTTTCTGATGTCAGGTGCATCGAGGATCGCCTCGACGCCGTAGGCGCCGAGGATTCCGTCGCCCAGCTCGAACACGATGACATCCGGCTTGCCGGAAGCCATTTCGGTCAGCATCGTGCGGGTCAGCGCGGGCCCGTTCTTCGCCGTGGTCGTGACGACGCCGAAATCGGTAAAGATCGCGGTACGGCGCGCACCCGAATCCTCCATCGCGAGGATGTCGCGCCGCAACGAGACGCCGGTGGCCTTGAAGGCATCGATCGTCAGGCCGCGATGCCGCATGCGCGAGATCATTGCGCAGGCCGCCGCCGTCTTGCCGGCCTCCATGCAGGAGCCGGCGAGGGCGACGACCGGTACGCCGTTCGTGTCGAGCGTCGCAGCCTGATCGAACTTGCGCATGCCCGCGCGTGCCGGCACCCCGATGCGTTCTCCCAGGTAGGGGAAATGCAGCACCGTGCCGAGCACACGGCAGTCGAAGGGCCGGCCTTTCTCCGGATTCGCGGAATCGCAGATGCCAAGCACGCCGCCGATGTTCAGCATCTGGATCACGTCGCCGGCCGCGAGCTGTTGCGGCAGGTGACCGGAATACCCGAACAACGCCTTGCGATGGCCGAGCGCGCCGACCACGATATTGCCGCGCGCGAGTTTGGCCATGCGGCCACTGGTCAGTTCGAGCGTGTTGTATTGCGCCTTGTCGGTCAGGATCTCGACCGCAAGCACCACGCCCTCCTCGCACGGAATGTCCGTCGAGATGCGCAATTCATGCGAAAGACCGCAGGCCTGGGTCACCGATGCGACCTTGTCGACGATGATCGATTTCATCATTGCGTTTGGTCCCCATTACCGGCGCGGGTCCAGAACACGCCCGGCAGAGCCAGCATCTTCGAGAAGCCGCGCGCATCCTCCGCGCTCCATTCGCCGGCCGCTTCGCCATAGACACCCTTGCTCGCCTTCATCAGCGAGTGGTCCGATTCGACACCCTCGACGAAGGCCGAACCCGGGCGCAACAGCATCCTGACCCGGCCGGTGACTCGCGCCTGCGATGCCGCGAACAGCGCTTCGATGTCACGGCACACCGGGTCGAGATTCTGGCCCTCGTGCACCAGATCTCCATAGTTGGCGGCGACCATTTCCTTGATGCGTTGCTGGCGCGCGGACAGCACGAGTTTTTCCAGTTCGCGATGCGCTTCGATCAGCACGGCGGCGGCGGGCGCCTCGAAAGCGACGCGGCCCTTGGTGCCGATGATGGTGTCGCCGAGATGGATGCCACGACCAATGCCATAGGCCGCGGCCACGGTCTCGAGCCGCTCGATCAGCGTGACCGGGTCCAGATTCTCGCCGTCGAGCGACACGGGAATGCCATGCTCGAACCCGATGGCGATGCCGCGCGGCGCGCACGGATTTGCGAATGCGTCCTTCGACAGCAGCCAGGCGGATTCCGGGATGCTGCCGGACGAGGTCAGGGTCTCGCGCCCACCGATCGTGACGCCCCAGAGACCGCGATTGGTCGAGTAGGCGGCTCCGTGCGGCGGCACCGGCAGTCCGCGCTGCTCGAGGAATGCGAGCTGGTCCGGACGCTTGAATGCCTGATCGCGGACCGGCGCCAGGATCTCGAGTCCCGGTGCCAGCGTGCGCAGCGCGACTTCGAATCGCACCTGGTCATTGCCGGCGGCGGTGCAGCCGTGCGCAACGGTGATCGTGCCCAAGCGACGCGCTTGTGCGGCGACGGTCTGTGCCTGGATCGAACGCTCGGCGCCGACGCACAACGGATAAAGCTGCCCGCGCCGGACATTGCCGATCAGCAGCCACTTGAGCACGCGCTCAAAGTATTCGCGCCGCGCGTCGATCAGATGGTGCGCCATCGCGCCAAGGGTCCGCGCGCGTCCATCGAGTTCCCGCGCGGCGGACCCGTCGATGCCACCGGTGTTCACCGTGACCGTGACGACCGGGCGACCGTAGGTTTCCTTCAGCCACGGCACGCAGAAAGAGGTGTCGAGGCCGCCGGAGAATGCAAGCAGGATGGGCGCGTTCGCGCCCTGGTGTTCGCTGGGCATGTCGGTACTCAGGCGCGGAGGTTTTCGTGCAGGCGGGCGAGCAGCCGCCGCTGCGCCGCCGCACCGGTAGTCGCGACGAATATCGTGTCGTCGCCCGACAGCGTGCCGACGACTTCCGGCCAGTCGGCGCGGTCGAGCACGATGGCAACGCTCTGTGCTGCACCGGCCGTCGTGCGGATGACGGTCAGGGAGGGGCCGGCCGGGCGCAGGTCGCGCACGAATGCGGCGATCGTCGCAAAATCGTGGAGCACCGGCGCGGATTCGTCCGGCAATACATAGCGGTCGCCGCGCTTGGCGACGCCGAGTTCGCGCAGGTCACGGCTGACGCTCGACTGCGTCGCCGGATGCCCCGCCTTGCCGAGCAGGCGCACCAGATCCTCCTGCCGGCCCACTGGCGAGCGGTTGATGATCTTCCTGAGCGCTGTGCGTCGATCACTGGTGTGCATAAACTTGCACACAATATGCATAATTATGCAGTGACAGTCAAGACGATTCCGGACCCGCTGGCCGGGCCCGGCGCCGGCGGCTGATCATGATGGCGGCGACTGCGAGCACCGCGATCACGGCCACGACCGGCAGCAGCAGTGCCAGTGCCGCCAGCGCCAGTGAGCCCGCTAGTTCGCCGGTTGCATACAGCGGATTGCCGAGCCCGCCGGACAAGGCGCCGGTCTTGGCACGGCCGATCGCCAGCAGCGCGTGTCCGGTGGTCGTGACAGTTCCGCCCACGCCGATCGCAGTGAACCAGCGCAGCCAGTCGGGCAACCCGACCATCACGCCGGCCGCGGCGACGATTCCGGCCGCGATCGCGACCGGCGCCCCGACCAGGTCGAGCAGATGATCGAGGCCCGGGATGTAGTAGGCGGCGATTTCCGTCAGGGTCGCGATCGCGAGCGCCATCAATACCAGTGGTTCGCCGAGCCACGCGAAGCCGGGCGCCGCTTCCACGTAATCAAGGTGAATCGCAAGACCCGCGGCGAGCAGGGGTACGAAGGCGCGGAAGCCCGCGGCGGCGGCGAGCGCGAGGCCGGTGGTGACCGACAGCGCAACGTTCACCGGCCGTGTTCCCGGCCTTTTGTGGCTGCTTCCCGGGCCAGCGATCTTCCGGCGCCCGTGTCGTACCATTCCTCAATCAGCCTGAATGCGATCGACTGGGCGAATGGCAGCATCGAGCCCGTGGCCAGGTCCGCGCGATCGAACCAGCGCGCGTCCTCGAGCTCGAGGTCGCCGAGATGAACCTTCGTGGTGCGCGCCTCGGCGCGGAAACCCAGCATCAACGAGCGCGGGAACGGCCACGGTTGTGACGACTGGTAGGTCATTGCACCGATCTCGACTCCGGTTTCCTCGAGCACCTCGCGGCGCACGGCGTCCTCGAGGCTCTCGCCGGGTTCGACAAAACCCGCAATCGTGGAATAACGGCCCGCAGGCCAGCCAGGCTGCCGGCCGAGCAGCACGCGGTCGCCATCGGTCACCAGCACGATGACCGCCGGGTCAACGCGCGGGTAAGACTCCGTTTTGCAGCTTTCGCGAGTACAGATCATCACCCGCCCGTTCTGATCCGGCCGGGTTGGCGTTCCGCAGCTGCCGCAAAATCGATGGCGGTGCCGGAATGAAATCATCGCGCGGGCATAGGCGACGAGTCCGGCGTCATCGTGCGGCAGCAATGCCGCCGCATGGCGCAGGTCGGCGAATTCAGCGCCGTCGTCCAGCGCCGGCGGCGCATGCGCCTCGATTTCGGTGGTGAAAATTGTGAGACCGCGATAGTCGCCGAGCAGGATCAATTCGCTGACGTCGATGCCGGCGAATGGCCCGCTTTCGAGCCGCATCAGCACCGCGGCTGGCGCGGGCAGGCGGATCATTGGACAGCGCGATTTCCACACCGGGATCAGGCGCGCGGAACCATCCGCAATCGCCCGCGCGACGGATTCGGCATCAGCGTTGGCGAGTTTCAGTCGATCGACATGCGGCCCGGCGAAAACATTGGGCCGCCCCGATTCGGGTCGCATCGCGTCAGGTTCCTGTGGGTCAGATGCGTCATTCTAGCAGTCGCCAACCGACAGCCCCGGGCGCGCCGGCGGCCGGGTCGTCGCGCAGAACTCGCAGGCTCTCGGCCGCTCGGCATAGCGCATGACGACCAACAGGCTGCCACAGCCCTCGCAGTCGTCGAGGCAGATTTCGTTCTGTTTTTCGAGCGATCGCAACAGATGGCAGGCGTGCTCGAAGGAGATCTGTGGGTGCTTGTTGAGACTGGAAAACGTCTCGTACGCCTCGCAGAAGCTTTCACCCCAGCGCAACTGGTCCACGGCGCCCGGTGCGGATGCCGTCTCGCGCCGCAGCAGCCCGAGTATGCAAAGCAGCGTCGCAAGGCCCGCCGCCTCGCGGCGGATTGCGGCATTACGCATGAAGTAGGCGCTCTGCCGGGGACTCTTGCCCCGATGGCGGCGCACGTCGCGGCGACCTGCGTCGGCGACATAGGAGCGGTAGAGCTTGCGAATCCGGTCGTCGGTCAACCCGGTCCAGCTGCGGATCGTCCGGGTTCGGGCCTCGTGCCCGATCAGGCGCAGGGCCAGGTCGAGCCGCAGCCGGTCGCGCGTGTAACGGTCGTCGGTAATGCGCATGATTTTCGCCTTGACGCTCTTGAATAGTACTGGTAGTTTTCCACCAGTCAATCGTAAGCCCGCCACAGAGCGGGCGAAACGGTTAATCACACGGCAACGGGGACAAATGCCATGAATCACCAACATCCGTTCGCACTGGCGCCGCCCGCCGGCCACGCCGACTGGTCCGAACGTTCGCTGCTGGACAGCGCGACACGCAGGGCACTGGGCTCGATCAATCTTGCATTCCTGAGTCTTGCGGCCGAACTGGCGGAGGAGGGTCGCCTCAAGCTGATTTCAGGATTGCCGCCGCGCGCGATCGACTCATTGATCGACCCGCAGGCGGGTCCGCGGCTCTGCGAGCGGCTGCCGTTCGCGCTTTTTGACCTGCGTTTTGGCGATGGCTTCTATTGGGAGAATGAGATCGCCGCTGCCGGCGGCGTGCAGGACACGGGACATGCGCCCGTGGTCGATGAGCGCATCGTCGCGTTTGCGCGCGCAGTGATCATGCTGGTCTGGCATCTGGTCCAGACGCGGGCGGCCGGCGCACGCCTGGTCTTCGGCGTGGCGCCCGCGACGATCGCGGCGCTGGCAGTCATGCCGATCGCCATGGTCGAGCGGCTGGCGCGTCGTGTTGCGCCCGCCCTGACCGCGCGCTTTGGATCGCGCGCGCGTTTCTGGCTCCAGTTCGAGGGTTGTGCCGCGCAGCCCGACGACCAGGCGGTCCACCTGCTGCAACAGCTCGGCCTGCAGATCCAGGGCGCCGACAGTGCGCGGCTGCAGGCTCTGCAGCGACGCTCGAGGCGCAGCGCAGCCGCCTGAATCCGCCGGTTGCCCGGAAACTGGCCGGAGCTTACGCTGCGCGCCTGTCCGACCGCGTTCCGCGGCAGTTCCGGGGTTTCATGAAGGCGCTTGCGATCCGTGGCCTGACCAAGACCTACCGCAATGGCGTGCAGGCATTGCGCGGCATCGACCTGGACGTGCAGGAAGGCGACTTCTTTGCGCTGCTCGGTCCGAATGGTGCCGGAAAAACCACCACGATCGGCATCATCATGTCGCTGGTCACCAAGAGCGGTGGGTCGGTCTCGGTCTTCGGCCATGACATAGACCACGCGCTCGATCGCGCGAAATCCTGCATCGGCCTGGTGCCGCAGGAAATCAATTTCAACCAGTTCGAGAAAGTGTTCACGATCATCGTGAACCAGGCGGGGTTCTATGGCATTCCGCGCCAGCTCGCGCTCGCGCGTTCCGAGAAGTACCTGCGGCAGCTGCAACTCTGGGACCGACGCGATTCGATCGCGCGCTCGCTGTCCGGTGGCATGAAGCGCCGGATGATGATCGCCCGCGCGCTCGTTCACGAGCCGAAGCTCCTGATCCTCGATGAGCCGACCGCGGGCGTGGACATCGAGATTCGCCGCAGCATGTGGACGTTTCTGCGGGCGATCAACGAGCAAGGTACGACGATCATCCTGACGACGCATTATCTTGAGGAGGCCGAGAGCCTGTGTCGCAACATTGCGATCATCGACGGCGGCCGCATCATCGAGAATGACACGATGGCCGGCGTGATCCGCAAGCTGGCCCAGGAGACCTTCGTGTTGAATGTACGCGCCGCGCTGACTGCTGCGCCGGCGCTGCCGGGCTTTGTGTCGCGCATGACCGACGACCACACCCTCGAAATCGAGGTATCGAAGGAACAGAACCTGAACGACATCTTTGCGCGACTGACGCAACAGGGCATCGAGGTCGTCAGCATGCGCAATAAGGTGAATCGTCTCGAGGAACTGTTCATGCGCCTGGTCGAGAGCAAGGGCGCGGCCAGCGCGCAGGCCGGCTGACGTGGACCCGACCGGCAAGGTTGCAGATCCCAGCGAACAGTCGCTGGCGCGTATCCGGCGCATCGGCCTGCAGACGATCATGCGCCGCGAATACGGCCGGATCATACGCATCTGGGGCCAGACGCTGGTGCCGCCGGCGGTCACGGCCGCGTTGTATTTCGTGATCTTCGGCAGCCTGATCGGCAGCCGGATCGGCCCGATGGGCGGTTACGACTACATGCAGTACCTCGCGCCCGGGCTGATCATGATGGCGGTGATCAGCAATTCTTACGGCAATGTCGTGTCGAGTTTCTTCGGTGCGAAGTTCGGCAAGCACATCGAAGAATTGCTGGTGGCGCCGCTGCCGAACTGGCTGATCGTGCTCGGCTACGTGTCGGGGGGCGTGATGCGCGGCCTGCTGGTCGGCGCGGTCGTCACCGGCGTGACGCTCTTCTTTACGCGCATTCCGGTCGAGCACCCGTTACTGGTCGCGGCCTCCGTGTTGTTAACCTCCGTAGTGTTTGCACTGGGCGGATTATTCAATGCGATCTTCGCCAGGAATTTCGACCAGATTTCCTGGTTTCCGACCTTCGTGCTGACGCCGCTGATCTACCTGGGTGGCGTGTTCTATTCGGTTGCGCTGCTGCCGGACTGGGCCCAGCGACTTTCCTACGCGAACCCGATCCTGTACATGGTCAACGCCTTCCGGCACGGCTTTCTTGGCACCAGCGACGTGGACCTGGGATTCGCATTCCTGATCATGGCGGCATTTGCCGTCGCGATGTTCACGGTTGTCGTGACACTGATGAATCGCGGCACCGGCATCCGCGAATAGTGGGGAGGGTGCCGGTATGTGCGGTCGCTATGCTTTCTACTCGCCTGCGGAGGCCGTGAAGCACGCGTTTGCGCTCGATGAAGTGCCCGGCCTCGAACCGCGTTACAACATTGCACCGACCCAGTCCGTGGCTGTGGTGCGCGCCGGCGAGGAAGGATCGCGTGCGCTGGCGATGCTGCACTGGGGACTCGTTCCCAAGTGGGCCAAGGAACGCGCGATCGGCAATCGCATGATCAATGCGCGGGCCGAAACACTGGCGGAAAAACCGTCATTCCGCGATGCCTTCAAGCGCCGCCGCTGTCTGGTGCTCGCGGACGGCTGGTACGAATGGCAGGTCGCGCCGGGCGGCAAGCAACCCTGGTTCATCCGGCTGCGCGAAACGCGGCCCCTTGCATTTGCCGGGTTGTGGGAGCGCTGGAAGGATCCGGCCGACGGCACGACACTCGAGTCCTGCACGATCGTGACGACCGACGCGGCACAGTCGATCCGCAAGATCCATGACCGCATGCCGGTGGTGCTGGCCGAGTCGGACCGGGATCGCTGGATGGACACGGCTTTTTCGGACACCGACAAGCTGTCGGAACTGCTGCGTCCGTTCGAGCCGAAGGCCCTGCAGGCCTGGCCCGTCAGCAGGCTGGTCAATGCACCGAAGAACCAGGGCCCGAAACTGATCGAGCAGGACCGCTCAGTCGCCGCGGCCGGCGACTGAGCGTTGTTTTACTTCTGCTTCCAGACGCCGGCACTGGTCTTGTAGTACCAGCTGGCACGCGCATTCGCAATCCAGCGCGCGGCAAACGTGCTGCGGATGTCTGCTTCCCAGTCCGCGTGGCCATTCGCGGTCGCGATTTCCCGATACAGCGAATTGCGGTCCGCGTTATCGGCGCTGACCAGCGAGCGCAGGCGAGTGCGATCGGCGAGTGGCACCGCATTGCCATCCCGGATTTCGATCAACCCATCCGAGGTCAGGCCAAGTGCGCCGGAATTGAAGAACGGCTCGAGATCGGCGGCACGGCCCTTCATTGAAGCAGTCAGGGCGCGGATAGCCGGACTCGAGATATCGATGTCGGCCTGCGCATGCGCTGCCGGAATCACGAAGTTGAGCACGCCACGCAGTGCCGCGACCATGATGCCGCGGTCGGGCGAGCCGATGGACGACTGCTCCTTGCCCTGCGGCGTCGCGGTCTGGTCGGGCCCCCAGATGTCCTCGATAATCCGGTCGGCGGCCTTTTCCGCGGCAGCCGCCGGGAAATAGACGTTAATCGTGACGCACGCGGCGAGCGCCAGACAGCAGGTTGCGATGCCAGCGGTAATCCAGCGAATCATGCGGAATTCTCCTTCGTCTCCCATGCCGGTTGCGGACCATACTCGCGACCGGCGGCTGAACGTTCCCTGAACCGATTCTAGCGCAGCACAACGCCTCACTCGACGACGATCTGGGATTCCATGACGGAACCGAGTTGACGCACGAGCCGCGTCCAGGCGACCCGCGTCTGGCTGCCGATCACGTTGATACGCGGTAGCCCAGCGCCCTTGACGATGTAATAGCCGCCATTGGTGCGCTCTACGCCGCTCATCGTGCAGACATCGTTCGCGAGCCGGCAACTGAGGCCGAGGCGGTCATAGCCGAAATCGTCGAAAAACTTCAGGAATCCGCCCTGAAACGCGGCCGCGACACCGCCGCCGCTGCCGCCACCGATGCTCGAAAGATTGGTCACGGCGCGCTGGCTGATCCGGTGCTTCGAGCGGTCCCCAGGCGGCGTCGCGAGCCGGGCCTCAAATGATTGGGGCATCCAGTCGAATGTCTCCAGGTTCTCGATGCCACCTGACAGGCGGCCGGTGATCATGCCGAATGAGAAGGTGCTGGTCACCTGAGCGAGGTCCAGGTTGTTGACATCGATGCTTGCGTGCAGGCGCGGGAACCTGCCGAGTGGCTCGCGCAGGCGCAGGTCACGCACCACGATCTGGCCGTCGAAGACCGCGGCATTGAGATTGCCGCCAAGCGTGACGACACCCTGCGTCAGTTGCAGGTCAGGAATGTTGCCGGCCAGCGTACCCTCGAACTCGGGCCAGCCCAGTGCGCGCGACAGCTTTGCGACGCTGATGGGGCGGACCTCGGCATCGAATCGGACGTACATCTGCTCCGTGCCGGCATGCCGCACACGCAGGGTCCCGATCGCGAGGCCGCCGTCAAAGATCGGCAGGAGCCGCGGCTCCAGCAGGCGGAAATGACGGCCCGTGGTCGCGAACGGCAGGTCGACGGCGCCGAACTCAATGCCCCACAGACTCGCCGATTCCCACGAGAACCGTGACTGGAACTGCGCGTCGTCGATTGCGCCCGCAAGCGCAGTGCGCGTGGCGTCGTCGTACCAGTTGAGCTGCCCCGCAAGGCCGTTGACCGACAGCGCTCCGGTCGGGCTATCGAGGATGACTGCGTCTAGTGTCAGCACGGCCCGGCTCGGCAGGCCATTGGAAATATCCAGTTCGCCCCGGATCGAGCCGGCGCCTTCGAGATCCTTGAATGCACCGTTTACCAGGAATGGCTGCACATAGGCCGGCAGCGCATTGGCGACGTCAAGCCTCGTAATCTTCAGGCGCGCTTCCGGCAGCAGCGCATCGCCCGCGAGATCGAGCGTTGCCGTGCCACTCGCCTGCAACACACCCACGTGGTCCAGTGCAAAGGCGCGGACTTCAAATCGCGCCAAATCGGTGTTCAGCAGGCCGGCGAAATCGATATTCGCGTGGTGCACGCCGAAATCGAGGAACACTGGCTCGCTGTAGGCCTGTCCGCCTGCAAGTTCGAGGCGTCCTGCGGTGACTTCAAACGCGCTGCCATCTGCTTCGAGATGCGCCCGCAAGAGGCCTGCAACGGCCTCGCCAGCGAGGGTACCCGCTGCATCCGCGAAATCGAGGCGGGCGATCGCCAGGTCGGCATCAACGCGCCGGATTTCATCGCCGCGACCGCTGGCCCGCACTTTGCCTGCGGCCTGGCCAGTGACCGTGAAGCCCTCGGGCAGTTCCAGCCATGGCTTGGCAATGACCGCGAGCTTCGCGAGGTCCGCGTCCGCAAGCGCCGCATCCATTTCCCAGCGCGATCCGTCGAGCATGGCGTTGACAGCCGCGCGACCGCCGGCGAACGAGAACGCATCGAGCCTGAGGCGCAGGCGGCCATCCGCTTCGGTGCGCGCGCTGAATCGCGTGTCCTGTCCGCCGAGCGAACCGAGCGCGCCTTGCAGGTGGCCACGCGGACAAATCAGCTGATTGCCATCGATCTGCAGTTCCGGGCAGTCCAGCGCGAATCCCGAGAGCGGCCCGGTAGCTGCAATCCCGCGGATGCGTGCCGTGCGCAGCGTCATTGCGCCGCCCGAGCCAGCGCGCGGCGTCCAGCCGACATCCAGACCCTCGATCTTCAGACCGTCGAATTCGGCCTGTCCAATGCTGAGGCTTACCCGGCCCGCGGCGTGCGCTGCTGCGGCGCCCAGACTCAATGCAATGAGCAGAAATGCGCGCTGACCGGAAGTGGATGGATGAATCAATTGCGCCAGTAACGACCCATTTCGAGATAGGCGAATGACGCCGACCAGGTGACCATCAGGAAGCGCACCGGGCCATGCAGAACCAGATCGCCGTAACCGAGCGTCGTATAGGTGGTCGCCGAGAGGTAGATCGCATCCAGCAGGCGCAGTGACTCGGGACCGACAATCTGCCCCAGGTCCGGCAGCTGGACAATCAAGTAAATGCCGGCGCCGAACAGCCAGATCTCGAGAACATGCACGGCCAGGAGGCAGTAGATCATGACAGCACGGCGCTCCAGTAGTGGGAGGAAGTCAGCGCTTCGGCCAGTTCGGGAGTCACCGGCCATTCTTTTAGCAGATCAGCGGTGGACCAGACAGTCGCCGATTAGCGCCCATGTATGTCCTTGATCGGCATGGGTTCAGGAATTTCTGCGGTAAGATGCAATCATCGAACCACCGCGGGAGAGTTTTCTTGCATTACGTCGATGGATTTGTCCTGCCGGTACCGAAGCGCAAGCTCGCAGCCTATCGCCGCATGGCGCAGCTCGGCGGCAAGGTCTGGTGTGAGCACGGCGCGCTCAGGTACGTCGAGTGCGTCGCTGACGACGTCAAATCCGGCAAAGCCACGTCCTTTCCGCAAAGCGTCAAGCTGAAACGCGGCGAAGTTGTTGTCTTCTCGTACATCGTTTACAAATCGCGCAAGCAGCGCGACCGGGTCCTTGCCAAAGTCATGAAAGACCCGCGACTTGCGAAGTACATGAATCCGAAGACGATGCCCTTCGACGGCAGGCGCATGTTCTGGGGCGGATTCAAGGCCATCGTCGAGTACTGACGCGCAGTACCGGGAGCGCCTGCCCGCCGTGATCTCGATCTCGAACCTGACCAAGACTTATGCGAACGGGCAACACGCGCTGACCAACGTGTCGCTCGACATCCGCGCCGGCGAAATATTTGCGTTACTGGGGCCAAATGGTGCCGGCAAGACCACACTGATCAGCATCGTCTGCGGCATCGTCAAGCCGAGCTCCGGGACCGTGCTGGTCGATGGTCACGATATTCAGCGCGACTATCGCGCGGCGCGGTCACGCATCGGCCTGGTGCCACAGGAACTGGCGATCGAGGCATTCGAGACCGTGCGCGCCGCGGCCCGCTTCAGCCGTGGGTTGTTCGGCCGCGCACCGGATGCGGCGCACATCGAGCGCGTGCTGCGCGATCTTTCACTGTGGGACCGGCGCGATGACATCCTGATGACGCTCTCCGGCGGCATGAAGCGACGCGTGATGATCGCCAAGGCACTCGCACACGAGCCGCGTATCCTGTTCCTCGACGAACCAACCGCGGGTGTCGATGTCGAGTTGCGCCGCGACATGTGGGCATTGGTCCGCCGGCTCCGCGACCAGGGCGTGACTATCATCCTGACCACGCATTACATAGATGAAGCGGAAGAGATGGCCGATCGCATCGGTGTCGTCAATCACGGCGAACTGATCGTGGTCGAGGACAAGGCGCGGCTGATGAAGCAGCTTGGCAAGCGGCAGCTGACAGTGACCCTGCAGGAGCCGCTGGCCGCGATTCCGGCGGAACTCGCGGAGTGGCCGCTCGCGCTCAACGCCAATGGCCACGAACTCCAGCTCACCTTCGATGCCTCGCTCGAGCAGACTGGCATGCCGGCGCTGCTGCGGCGCCTGGAACAGCTCGGCATCAGCTATCGGGATCTCAACACGCGCGAGAGTTCGCTCGAGGAAATATTCGTGAGCCTGGTCGGCCGGGGCGCGCGTCAATGAGCGAACCCGGATTCAACCGCCACGGCGTCTGGGCGATCTACCGGTTCGAGATGGCGCGGTTCCTCCGCACCGTGCTGCAGAGCGTGCTGACACCGGTCATCACGACCGCGCTGTTCGTCGTGGTGTTTGGGGCCGCGATCGGCTCGCGCATGGCGGAGGTGGATGGAGTGAGTTATGGCGCCTTCATTGTGCCGGGCCTGATCATGCTGTCGCTGTTCACCGAGAGCATCGCGAACGCCTCGTTCGGCATCCATTTCCCCAAGTTCACCGGCACGATCTTCGAAATCCTGTCGGCGCCGGTGGCCGCCTACGAGATCGTGCTCGGCTATGTCGGCGCCGCGGCCACCAAGTCAGTGTTGCTCGGCCTGATTATCCTGGCGACGGCCGCATGTTTCGTGCCAATACAGATCCTGCACCCGTTCTGGATGATCGCGTTCATGGTGCTGACGGCGGTGACCTTCAGCCTGTTCGGCTTCATCATCGGCATCTGGGCGAAGAACTGGGAGCAGATGCAACTGATACCGATGCTGGTCGTGACGCCACTGACATTCCTGGGCGGCGCGTTCTATTCGATCGACATGCTGCCGCCGGCCTGGCGCACCGTCACGCTATTCAACCCGGTGGTCTACCTGATCAGCGGCTTCCGCTGGAGCTTCTACGGCAAGTCCGACGTCGGGGTCGACGTCAGTCTTGCGATGACCCTGGTGTTCATGTTGATCTGCCTGGTGGCGATTAGCTGGATCTTCCGGACCGGGTATCGACTGAAAAACTGAGGGATACAGGGGAGCAACAAGAATGGAACTGGTCTACAAGCACGAGCATGCGCTGTTCGTCATCTCGATGGTGATCGGTGCGATGGTCTGGATCGGGCTGGTCGTCGGTACGTTTGGAATCGCGCTGATCTAAGTCCTGATCATCTTTCTGATCTACCTGTTCGCGCAGTCGGGGTTCATTTCCTACCTGCGCGGCAACACCGTGGAACTCAGTGAGCGGCAATTCCCGGATCTCTACGGGCATTATCGCGAAGCCTGCCAGAAGCTCGGCATGGAGGAGATTCCAACCGCCTATCTGATGATGAGCGATGGCGTACTGAATGCGCTCGCCACGAAATTCCTGCGCCGGCATTACGTAGTGCTGTACAGCAGCGTGGTCGAGGCCCTGAAGTTGCGACCGGAGGCGCTGCGCTTCTATTTCGGGCACGAGCTCGCGCACATCAAGCGCGGACACCTGACGCTCATCTGGCTGCGCTGGCCGGCTTCCATTCTGCCGCTGCTCGGCGCGGGCTACCGCCGCGTCCAGGAATACACCTGTGACCTGCATGGGCTTGCGGCGTCCGCATCGCGGGACGACGCACTGGCAGGCCTCGGCGTACTCGCATCAGGCGGCGAAAAGCTGACGCAGTTGAACACCGTCGCATTCATCAAGCAGCAAAGCCAGTCGGGCGGCTTCTGGATGTCTTATCACGAGCTGACCAATGACTATCCCTGGCTCTGCAAGCGCCTCGCAAACGTGGCGGTTGCGGGCGGCGCAGATGCACACAGCCATGCAGCGCCGCGCCGCCATCCGATGGCCTGGGTACTCGCCGTGCTCACGCCGCGCCTGGGACTTGCCGGCGGTGGCGGATCAATGATCATCATGATCGCGATCATCGGCATCCTTGCCGCGATCGCGATTCCCGCGTACCAGGATTTCACGCTCCGCGCTCAAGTCATGCAGGCGATGCCGTTCATCGGGCAGGTGCAGGATGCGGCGCTGCCGTACCTCGAGGAGAGCCGTAGTTACCCGGCGACCCCCGCAGATATCGGTCTGCCGGAAACGCTGGACCAGGGCCCGGTCAGCGAGCTTCGCATCGTCGGCGCGAGGGAATACGAGGACGGGACCATTGGCTGGGACTGCACCGGCGGCGCTGTGGAGGCGAAGCACCGGCCGACGCAATGCCGGCCCGCGCCATAGCCCGAGCGGACGCGGTGCAAGCGCCGCGGCAATTCAGCCGGATCGGGGACGACTGCGGTTCGCAGGCAGATATTCCTGCCACGCCCGTACCGGAAGCGGCGTCCCGCGCTTGCGACACAGCGCTTCGATCAGTGCGCGCGCGAGCTGCAGGTCGGTGAACAATGGCGTGCCGGTTTCCACCGCGTGGCGGCGGATCAGGTAGCCGTCTGGCCTGCCGTACTCGTCGTATTCGCGCGGCACATTCACGACTAGGTCGATTTCGCCGGCATCGATCAGTTCCATCGCACTCTTGCCGTCGCCCGGCTGCTTGGC
>JANNTO010000034.1:0-3396 GCA_031403675.1 Gammaproteobacteria bacterium
TACATTGAGTTCTTCCATGGCTAAAGTGTTTTCTTCTGAAACAGCCATGTGGACCACTTCGGCGCCGTCGAGCGCAAGGGCCGCACCATCGTGCCGCTCTCAATGTACTGGGTAAGAGGCCGGGCCAAACTGGAAATCGGACTCGCGCGCGGCAAGAAAGAGCACGACAAACGCGCAGATACGCGGGATCGTGAATGGCAGCGCGAACGGGCGCGTGCCATGAAGCGTCAACGCTGAAATACGCGCACTGAACTTTACGTAACCGGACCAGCGCCTTCATCCCATGGTGGCCGCGCGACGTCTGACTCACCGGCAACCACGGGCAACGGTGCCGAAGGCGCCAATCTGCTAGGATAATCATGACTTCTGGGGGCGACCGGTTTCGACGTGGGTCACGAAACTCCAGGGGCGTGCCGAGGTGCAGGCAACCTCGTTAATCTGCTTGCAAACTTATAGTTGCAAACGACAACAACTACGCTCTGGCGGCTTAATCCCGCCTAACCCTCGACTGGCTAGTGCCTGTGCTGCCAAATCGGGGGACGCGCTCACAGGATCGTGGAACCGGTGTGCTCAGGGCCGGAACTGCTAAAACGTACCTTAGCTGGCCCCATGTTTTCCCCGCCCGCCGGGTAGCATGAGGCGAGATCAATAGGCGTGGACACGCACGTAGATCCTGTAGCGTAGGGCTTGCGGACGCGGGTTCAATTCCCGCCGCCTCCACCAACCAGAAAACCCCGGCCGTTTACGGCCGGGGTCTCTTCATGGCTTGGCGCGAGTGGCTCAACCGCCGTGCAGTGATTTCACGTATTCGGCGACGGCCTGCAATTGCTCCGGCGACAGCATCGGCCACGGCCCCATCAGCGGCGATCCACCGTGCTTTGCGGCGCCGTCATGGACGACCGCCTTGATGTCGTCGACTTCACCCTTCGTTCCATTGCCATTCGCGTCGTACTTGAATGCAGCGGTGCTGAAGTCTGCGGGCTTCGGATTCAGGGCCGCGGCTGCAACGCCATCGCCCTTCCCGGTCGCGCCGTGGCAGGTAACGCAATACGTCTGGTAAGCCGTCGCGCCGGCATCACTCGCGGCCGCGGTAACTGCTGCAGCCGGGTCCGCGGCCGGCGCTGCAGCGGATGTATCCGCTTGCAAAGGCGCGGCTGCTGTGGTCGCGGCTGCCGACTGGCTTGCCGGTTCTGCTTCCTTGCTCGAGCACGAGACCATTACGAGCATGACTGCAATCGTCAACGGCAAGACTGGAATCAGGGCGCTGGATTTCATGGTTCACTCCTCTAACGGTCGGCCCGGTGCGGTTCTACTGCGCAAGATCGTCCGCTTGCTCGGCACGCTTGTCACGCCGCAGCGCGCGATCATAGGCATTGCCGAACAGGACTTCAAAGCCGATGGTGGCGCCGACGCAGGCATCACAATGATCCGATGGCAACGGTCCGTCAGCCCAGAACAGCGCGCCGCCGACTTCCATGAACAGCCAGTCGCGAAACATCGAGCGACGGTGCGTCACGCGCAAGCCGTAGAGGTCGGGCTGGGTTCCGTCGGTTTCACCGCGCATGCTGAGCTCGTAACGCATCGCCCTGCGGTAGTCGATTGCCTGGTAAAGGGCTACGCGCGAGCGCCAGCGCACGCCCTGGGTTTTCTCGGACATGCGCGCGGAATTGCCCCAGCGCAGCAGGTAGTCCTGACCCAGCACGCGATCCACGTCGAGTGTCTCCGTCACACCGAGTCCCTCGTCACTTTCCCAGAACGCCGTGCTGCGCATCGTGAGCAAGACGCTCTTGCTCCGGTAGAGATATTGGCGGTAGCGCGCATTGACATAGGGATTGAGTGGCGACTCGAGTTGGACGCCGGCTCCAAGATCGAAGCGGCTGTCGCGAGCGCGGTGAACGCGGTACCCGATCCCGGCAAACCACTCGGGAGGGTCGTCGTCCGAGAATGAGCCACCCAGTGGACCGATGCCGGAGGCCTGGTCGGCGACGAATTCGTCGCTGCTGGCGCGCCCGATGGTGGCATTCAGCCGCTCATTGAATGCTGGTAGATCGACACTGGCGCGAAAGCGGGTGTCCACCTCGAATTCGTCCTGCTCGTTCCAGCCGAGCGTGATGCCGGCCCGGCCATTGGTTTCGTCTTCGAACTCGGAGTATTCGTGCTCCTTGCCGAACAACCGGTCCACGAATCGGGCGGTGCTACACACACCGCGCTGCAGGCCAGCCCGCATTGCGTCCAGTGCCTCCGCATCCGTCGGGAGTTCGCCACGGCAGGAATTGTCTTCATCGTCGTCAAGCAGGCTATCGGCCGGCCACGCCGATGGCGTCCAGAGCATCAGCAGTATCAGCCATTTGGTGCAACGGGTGACCAATGTCGCCCTCACTGAGGGTCGCCGCGGCGTCCGGTTGCCTCGAAGAAGTGTCGCCTGCACAACGACAGATAGCGTTCGTTGCCGCCGATCTCGACCTGTTCGCCATCGCGCTCAACCGCACCATCGGGGCCGACCCGCACCACCATCGTCGCCTTGCGGCCGCAGTGGCAAATCGTCTTCAGTTCGGCAAGCTCGTCGGCAAGCGCCAGCAGTCGCGCACTGCCGGGAAACAACTCGCCGCGGAAATCGGTCCGCAGGCCATAGCAGAGCACCGGGATCGACAGGTGATCCACGACCGCCGCGAGCTGCTCGACCTGGCGCGGCTCGAGGAACTGCGCCTCGTCGAGCAGCACGCAGCTGATCGGCTGGTGCGCATGCTCGCCGGAGACCTCCTCGTACAGGTCGGATCCGGCGGCGAAGTGGCGCGCCTCGCTCGACAGCCCGATGCGCGAGTGCACCCGGCCGCCGCCGCGCTGGTCGAACTGCGCGGTGTAGACCAGCGTGCGCATGCCGCGTTCGCGGTAGTTGTGGCTCGACTGCAGGAGCGCGGTCGATTTTCCCGCGTTCATCGTCGAGTAGTAGAAGTAGAGTTTCGCCACGTTGGTCGTTGACCTTGTCAGTGCAGCAGCCTGATCTCGCGTAGCCGATCGCAGACCGGAATGATGGACTCAGGCATGGGCAGGCATTATGGCTCCGGTTTCACAGCGGCTCCAGAGTCACGCATCATGGCGGCGATGGTCCATCCGGATAGCTGGTTCATCGTCGTCAACCCCGTCAGCGGCGGTGGCCGCGCTTCGCGTTATGTGCCGAGGCTTCGCGCCGCGCTCGATCGAAGGCGGCTGCCACACGAGTGCGCCGCGACCACTGCCGCCGGCGTTGCCCGCGGGCTCGTCGCGAATGCGCTCGCGGACGGATACCGGCGCCTGCTTGCGCTGGGCGGCGATGGCTCGTTCCATGAACTGGTCAATGGTCTCGTTGCACAGGCCCAAGTGCCGCCCGCGCAATGCCTCGTTGCCGTCGCCGCGCTC
>JANNTO010000035.1:0-4673 GCA_031403675.1 Gammaproteobacteria bacterium
TCGTAATGAACCGCGATATCGAAAAAGTTGCGTGTCTCAAGCGGCGCGAAGTGGCCAATCTGCGCGCGCAACGCCGGATCCATGTTGTCGCGCATCGGATAAAGGTCGCGCTTCGCAAGGTAGGCAATGAAACGCGTGACCGCATCGTTGGCACGGCGCTGGTACTCCTCTGGCGTATTGATGACCGGCAGTTCCGGCAACCCCTGGTTGCGGGCTTCCTCCAGTTTGAGCGCCGCGTGGCTGCGCGCGAGTTCGCGCTTCAGCAAGTCCACTTCCTCTTCCCAGCTCATCGGCACGAGATGGACGTTCCTGAGTGCCCAGGTGTAGTTCTCGCGGCCAACGCCGGACGGGCCATTCTTTGACGGCGCCTGCTGGTCGAGCCAGGCAACGAAATGGACGGTCGCTTCGCGCGCCGCACGGATCGCTTTCTGCAACGCCTTGCTGCTGCCCGCGGTCTTTGCCGCGAGCGCGTCGAGGGAGTCGATTTGCTTTCGCATCGTGCCGGCGCCGGTGACCCAGAGATCGCGTGCATTGCCGGTCAGGTTGCCGCGGGCCTGGGCGAGCAGCGGCGGCACGACCGCGAGTTCGCGGGCGAGCTGCGCCTCGACGGCCTTCGATAACGGGAACTGGTAGGTCCAGACCTCGACAATGCCGTGGTGTTCGGTGCCCTCGTGCGCCGGTGTGTCGCTCTCATCGTCCCAGATCGAATGATAGAACGCCGGGTCGCGCACCCAGGGCTTGAGCACGCGGATGTAAAAATCGAGGCCATTCATCTCGGCGCGCACCAGTTCGAGATCGACGCGCTGCTCCACCGGCCAGCCGGTCGTGTCGATCGCGGCGAGCCGTTGCCGGTAGCCCTCGAGTTCCTGGTGGCGGCGCGCGAAGGTCGCCGCCGTGTAATCGGGTGCGCCATCGACGAATGGCGGCCGCTCGAAGGCGCGCCAGTCCCCGAACAGTTGCACCAACTGGCCATAACCATCATTCATGGCGGTTTCCGCCGGGTAGGCCGGGCCGATGCCTGCGGCGGTCATGACGACCGCGATCACCAGTCCACGGACTGTGGCGAGTTTTTGCATGGGTTCTTTCCATCCTGAAGTGCGTTCGGTGCGGCCCTGAGTCGAGAGCAGATTCTATTGAATTTCTGTCCAAATCGGAGTATTTCGTCGGTCTGCCCGAATAGTCCCGTGGAGGGATCTTAATGAATCGCAACATCATGGTCGCGGTGGTGGTCGTGGTCCTGGCGGCGGTCGGTTTCTACACTTATCGACATCTGAAGCCCGCGGCCCCGGACCTGGCGCCGGTCGGCGCAACGCTGCTCGAAGGCCTCGGGGATTACAGCATGCCGGTGACGAGTTCCGGCCCCGATGTGCAGCGCTGGTTCGACCAGGGCCTGGCGATGACCTATGGCTTCAATCACGACGCCGCCGAGCGCTCGTTCCTGAAGGCTGCCGAACTCGATTCCGATTGTGCGATGTGCTGGTGGGGCGCAGCACTCGTGCTCGGGCCGCACGTCAACTCGACGATGGATCCGGCCAACAATGCCAAGGCCTGGGACCGCCTGCAGCGGGCGCAGGACGCGGCGGATGATGCGACCGAACAGGAACAGGCCTTCATCGCAGCGCTGTCGGCGCGTTACGCAGCGGAGCCGCCGGAAAATCGTCGGCCGCTCGACGAGGCCTATGCCGAGGCGATGGGCAAGCTCGCCGCCGAATACCCGGATAATCTCGATGCGGTCACGCTGCATGCGGAATCCCTGATGGACCTGCAACCCTGGGATTACTGGGACGCGGCCGGCGAGCCGAAAGGCCACACCGCCGAAGTCGTGTCGCAACTCGAATCGGTGATCGCGCGCGATCCGGAACACGCCGGCGCGCTGCATTTGTATGTCCATGCGGTCGAGGCATCACCCGATCCGGCGCGCGGCGTGGCCGCGGCGGACCGGTTGCGCGAACTGCTGCCGGGTTCCGGCCACCTGGTGCATATGCCGGCGCACATTTATGCGCGGGTCGGCCGCTACCACGACTCGGTGATCGCGAATCAGAAGGCGATCCTCGCCGATGACAATTACCTGGCGATCTGCAAGCCGGGTCCGGGCGTCTATCCGCTGAGTTACGTGCCGCACAATCACCACTTCCTGTGGTTCGCGGCGACCATGGAGGGCGCGAGCGCTATTGCACTCGACGCCGCCCGCACAACCGGTGAAAAAACCAGCGACCCGCAGCTGATGCGCACGCCGGGATTCGAAGCGATGCAGAATTTTTCGCTGACTCCGCTGCTCGCCAACGTGCGGTTCGGCCGCTGGCAGCAGGTGGTCGATACTCCGAAGCCGGCCGACGACCTGCCATACATGCAGGCGATGTGGCACTACGCACAGGCGATGGCAGCAAGCGGCCAGGGTCGTATGGAAGATGCGAAGGCCCATCACGCGGCCTTGGTGCCGGCGACCACCAATCCGGTGATCGAGAAGATGATGGCCTGGGATCGTTATTCGCTGGTCGGCGGCGTGCGCATCGCCGAGCGTTTCGTCAGCGCGGAACTGGCGCGCGCCGCGAAAGATTTCGACGCTGCGATTGCGGCACTGAACGAAGCCGTCACCCTCGAGGACACGTTGCCCTACGACGAGCCGCCGGCCTGGCATTGGCCGGCGCGCCAGGCGCTGGGCGCGATGCTGCTCGCGGCCGGCAGGCCTGCGGAGGCTGAAACGGCTTATCGCGACGAACTCAAGCGCAACCCGGAAAATGGCTGGTCGCTACACGGCCTTGAGCGTGCGCTGCGCGCCCAAGGCCGCAAGGCGGAAGCGCAGCAAATCGCGGCACGCTTCGCGGCGGCGTGGGCGCACGCTGACGTCGCGCTGCCGGACCCGAAGTCCTAGTCGGCAGGCCCGGCGGCGCGGGCGGACTTCACCTCGACCGCGATGACGCGCAGTTCGCCGGACAGCACCTCCCAGGAATGCTGCGCGTCGACCATCCACATGACCTGCCCGGGCCAGGTATCGAGGATCACCTGCTTGCCATCCGGCAGGGTGAGCTTGACGCGGGCGGTACCGAGGCTGACGAACACGAACGGTGGATGCGAATGCATCGGGCTCGTGGCGCCATGCGAGGCGCGGCCCTCGAAAACGCGGACGTGTTCGTTCTCCAGGACGACCAGATGAATGTCCGGGTCGATGGCGACCGCGTCCGGAGCCGAATCGGCCATGGCGGTCCCGGAAAGCGCGAGTGCCGTTGCCGGCAGGAAGTTGCGAAGTTGGATCATGGTTCTCTCCCCTTGATGTTCGACAGGTCTGCAGCGAGTGCGCCGCTATCGTGCGGCGGCGTGAAATATCCTGCAATCCGTGCCAGTGGATCAATCAGCACGAGCGCGGCCGAGTGATCCACAGTATAGCTATCGCCCGCGCCGGGAATGCGCACATGGGCAAGGCCGAGTTGCCGTTCGAATGATTCGACCTGGGCGGCGGTTCCGGTTGCTCCGATGAGCCCCGGGCCGAAGTGCGCGAGGTAGGCGGCGATGTGCTCCGGCGTGTCGCGCTCCGGGTCCACGGTGAGGAACAGCACCTGCACCCGGTCGTCCGCCAGCTCCGCCTGCAACTGTCCGAGTTGCGCGAGCGTCGTCGGGCAGATATCGGGGCAATTCGTAAAGCCCGTGAACACCAGGCTCCAGCGGTCCTCGAATGCGGAACGGCCGAACGCCCGGCCCTGCTGATCGACCAGTTCGAAATCGCCGATCGCAATCGGCTCATCGAGCACCGTGCCCGATCGAAGCACCAGCGGTGCACGCGTGACGAGCAATGCAGCCGTGCCGATGCCGGCAACCACGGCCGCGAGTACGCCACCAATCATCCAGGTGCGGGTGCTCACCGGATGACGCGCCGGTCCTAGGCCCGTGATCCGGCGTTCCAGCCGAGCAGGTTCAGGAATTGCCGGCGGGTCTTCGGTCCACGGGTCAGGAAATGCGGCTCGGGCCGCTCGCGATAGGCCAGGCGCTCGCCCGCGATCAGGTCGCGACTGGCGCGCAGCTTCACTTCGTCGGCCGAAATGCCATAGGGCCGCGTGGCGTTCAAACCGAAGATTTTCGCGCGCAAGGCCGGCGTGATTTCCGGGTAGCCGTAGCGATCGCGGAACTCGGGTGCAATCTGGAACGCGCGGAAGGCCTGGATCTGGTCCTGCGGCGAGCCGTACCAGATGGAGTCGGTGCCCCACAGCACATTGTCGGGGCCGCAATATTTCAGGAGCTTGCCGAGCGCATGAGCCGCCTGCCCGGGATCGCGCATCAGGAAGCGCCAGGTACTGCCGAGTTCGGCATAGACATTCGAGCCGGGGCCGATGCCGTGCTCCTGCAGCGAGCGGATCAGCGTGTCGATGCCGTCGCCGCCGGCGTTTTCTCCGTAGGCCTTTTCCTCGACCTCCGCGACGAATCCCGAGTGATAGATCAGGAAGCTGACGTCCGGAAAACGCTTCGCGACCGGGCCGATGTCGGTGCACTGGCTGTGCTGGTAGGACTTCTGCCCGAAGGGCAGTCCCTTGTGCACGCAGATGATCTTGACGCCGAGGCGGCGCGCCTCCTCGATGAAATGGATGCCGACGGCGTCGCTCAGGAAGAAGCCATTGCCGTCCGGACCCCACTGCGTATAGGTCTTCCAGGCCGCGACCTGGAACTGGTCGCGCAGCCGCGCC
>JANNTO010000036.1:0-11380 GCA_031403675.1 Gammaproteobacteria bacterium
CAGATCCGCGAAATCGACGGGCGCAAGATCGTCTCGTACGGGACCTCCAGCTACGGTTACGACGTGCGCTGCGCCGGCGAATTCAAGATCTTCACCAACATCAACTCGACGATCGTCGATCCCAAGAATTTTGACGTGAACAACTTCGTCGATTTCAACGGCGAGGTCTGCATCGTCCCGCCGAACTCCTTTGCGCTCGCCCGGACCGTCGAGTATTTCCGGATTCCGCGCAACACCATGGTGATCTGCCTCGGCAAGAGCACCTATGCGCGCTGCGGGATCATCGTCAATGTCACGCCGCTGGAACCCGAATGGGAGGGGCATGTGACGCTTGAGTTCTCGAACACCACGCCGCTGCCGGCGCGGATCTACGCCAATGAAGGCGTCGCGCAGATGCTGTTCTTCGAATCGGATGAGGTCTGCGAAACGTCCTATCGCGACCGTGGTGGCAAGTACCAGGGTCAGAAAGGCGTCACGCTGCCGCGCACCTGAAGCTGCGTCAGCCTTGCGGCTGGTAGCGGCGGATAGTGGTCTGGAGTCTTTTCTTGCCGTCGCGCCGCTGCTCAGCCTGCACCAGGACGTAGCCGAGCGCCGGCGCGTACCAGTAGATGTTCTCGCGCGTCGAGCCTGGCCGTGCGCTCCGATAGACCACCGTATCCAGCTCGCCGATTGCGGTCTTCAGGCGCTCGGTGCGCAGCCGCGTGTATTGGTAGTGCTTGATCTTGTCGGTCTCGATCATGTCGATCGCGCCGGGCTCGACGCCGCGCAGCAGCGCGAGCTGCACGGATGCCTGGATCGATGCGACGTCCTGCAGGCCAGGGCTCATCGCGATATCCACCGCTGCGTCCTCGGCGGTGCCCCGCACGCGGCCCGCACGCCAGTCGAATTCGAGATTCACGTCGCGGCCGGTGCGCCCGGTGCCGTCGTCCAGGTGATAGCTGTTTGGACGCAAGCCTTCGGCATGGAGCTCGAAGGATGAGCGCTGCAGCACCGTGCCACTGATCAGAATCCTTGCGAGACCATTGGCGTTGAGCTCATTTTCAATGATCCAGCGTCCGGGCTCCTTCGCACGCTGGATTTCGGTGCGGCTCGTGCCTGAGCCGAGACTGCCGTAGCGCACCACGTATTCCGCGACGAACGGGGTAAGGACGGCAGCGTCGCCACGGGCCGCCTGCGGCGCAGCAGCGAGCAGCGCGACCAGCAGGCCAAATGCCATCGTTTTCACTGCGCCTCCTCAATCACCGCTTGCGCCAGCACGTTGCCGTCGAGCTCTATCACGCTGTCCCGGCAGGCCAGGCGTCCGGCGGTGAACCAGCCGACCGCCCGAGGATAAATGATGTGTTCAAGATGCTGAACGCGGGCTGAAAGCGATTTTTCGTCATCGACGGGGTGCACGGCAAGCCGCCCCTGGATGACGGCAGGACCCGCATCGAGCTCCGCAGTGACGAAATGCACGGTGCAGCCGTGCAGCCGCTCACCTGCGGCGAGCACGCGCCGGTGGGTATGCAGGCCACGATAGGCCGGCAGCAGGGACGGGTGGATGTTCAGCAGGCATCCCGACCAGCGACGCACGAATTCGCCGTCCAGGATGCGCATGAAACCTGCCAGCACGACCAGGCGGGCGCCACTCGCCTCAATGGCGACGGACAGCGCGCGGCCATATTCAGCGCGGTCCGTGCCAGCGGCGGGCGCGAGCACCCGGGTCGGAATTCCGAGCGCCTGCGCTGCGGCGAGCCCCGCCGCAGCCGCGCGATCGCTGATCACGGCTGCGATGCGCCCGGCAATCCGGCCGTCCTGGACGGCCTGTGCGAGCGCCAGCATGTTGGTGCCCCGCCCGGAGATCAGCACCGCGAATGGCAGCAGGTCCGCCATCAACCGATCTGCACGCCTTCGGCTGCGACGACCTCGCCGATAACGTTTGCTTGCTCGCCGGCAGCGCGGAGCAGCGCCAGAGCAGCGTCGGCGGTGGCACGCGGCAGCATCGCCACCATGCCGATGCCGCAATTAAAGGTGCGATGCATCTCCGCAGCCGCAATCCGGCCGCTCTGCTGGATCCAGTGCCAGACCGGGTCGACACGCCAGGCGCCCGGGTCGAGCCGCACACCAAGGCCTTGCGGCAGCACGCGCGGAATGTTGTCCGTCAGGCCGCCACCGGTGATGTGTGCAACCGCATGCAGCTCGGTCGCTGCCGCCAGTTGCAGGATGGATTTCACATAAATTCGCGTTGGCTTCATCAGCAGGTCGAACAGCAGTGCGCCCTCGATGCGCGTCGCGGCGTCGGCGCCCGTGTCGGAGATCAGCCGGCGAATCAGCGAGTAGCCATTGGAATGCGGTCCGGAGGAGGCGAGACCGATCACGACATCGCCGGCGCGTGTGCGTCCACCGTCGATGATTCGGTCGCGCTCGACGACACCGACGCAGAATCCGGCGAGGTCGTAGTCTCCTTCGCGGTACATGCCGGGCATCTCGGCAGTCTCGCCGCCGACCAGCGCGCAGCCGGCCTGCACGCAGCCCGCGGCAATACCGGCGATCACGCGCTCTGCGATCGCGACCGAAAGCCGGCCGGTTGCGTAGTAGTCAAGAAAGAACAACGGCTCGGCACCCTGCACGACCACGTCGTTTGCGCACATCGCGACCAGGTCCTGGCCGACACCGTCATGCAGTCCGGTATCGATCGCCAGGCGCAGCTTGGTGCCCACGCCGTCGGTGCCGGCGACCAGCACGGGTCGTCGCCAGCGGCCCACCGGCAACTCGATCAGCGCGCCGAATCCGCCGACCCCGGCCAGTACTTCCGGCCGGTTGGTACGCCGCACATGCGGCTTGATGCGCTCGACCAGTTCCTCGCCGGCATCGATGTCGACGCCGGCATCCCGGTAGGTCAGCGAGGGGTGTTCAGTCATCGTATTATTGTAGCGTGAGCGCACGCCCTGACTTCGGCCGCGGGAGGGGATTCCGCTTCTGGCTCGCCGCGCTGGCCTGCGCGGTCCTGGTGGCGCCTGCGCACGCGGAAACGCTCGGCGATCTTTACGTTGTGACCGTGCCCTACAGCGGCCAGAACGAAGTCGCGTTCCGCGACGGCATGCGCGACATTCTGGTGCGTGTCACCGGCCGGCGCGATGCGCCGGAACTCGAGAATCTGGCGCCGCTGGTCGCGCAGGCTGCGCGCTATGTCGTCAGCTTCCGGCGCGCCGCCGGTAACCAGCTTGCCGTGACCTTCGATGGACCCGCCATCGAAAACGCCATCGACGCTTCCGGTCTCGCCTTCTGGGGCAGCGAGCGTCCGATAACGCTGGTCTGGCTCGCGCTCGACCGCGGCGGCGGCCGCCGCGCGCTGGTGACCGCCGGCGACACCGGCGACGAGAAATCGCGCATTGAGGCCAATGCCGCGCGCCGCGGATTGCCGCTGGTCTGGCCGGGTTCCGGCGACGACCTGGTGCGTGCGCTGCAGCAAACCTGGTCCGGAGACCATGCGCAGCTCCTCACGGCGGCGCAACGCTACGGGGCCGACGGCGTGCTGATCGGCCGCGCGCAGCTGGCGGCGGCTGGGTCGACAAGCGTCGAATGGACCTTTGCGGCCGCCGGATTGTCAGCGTCATCGTCCGGCGAACTCGAGGCCGGACCCGAACTCGCCGGCGACCGCTACGCAAGTCTCTATGCATCACACGGCGCCGGCCAGCGCAGCGAACAGCTCGTGACGGTCACCGGGATCGGTACGCTCGAGGCCTACGCCACCGCGCTGCGCAGCCTCTCGCGTCTCGCGCCGGTGCGCGGTGTCGCGGTCGATGAAGTGACGCCGGACGCGGTGTCGTTCCTGGTCAACGTGCGTGGCGATCCAGAGGCGCTCAGGCAGGCGATCCTGCGCGACGGGCGCTTGCGTTCCGTCGATGCAGCACGCCTGATCTACACGATGTCGCCATGAAGATGGCCACCATTCCGAATCTGATCTGCGTGCTGCGCATCGCGCTGACCGTGCCGATCGTGATGCTGCTGGCCGAAGCACGCTACGGTGAGACCCTCATTCTGTTTGCGGTCGCGGCAGCCTCCGACGGTCTGGATGGCTACCTGGCCAAGACTTTTGGCTGGACCAGCGAGCTCGGCAAGGTGCTCGATCCACTGGCCGACAAGCTCTTGCTGGTCAGCGTTTTCATCACCCTCGCCTGGATCGGACTCGTGCCGCCGTGGCTCGCGGCGGTTGCGGTCACCCGCGACTTCGTGATCGGCATCGGCGCCAGCGTCTACAAATGGCTGTTCGGGCCGGTGAAAGGGCGTCCGACCATGCCTTCGAAACTCAATACGCTGGTGCAGATCCTGTTCGTGATCGCGGTGGTCTGGCGGGCCGCGTTTGTGCAGTTTCCGGAATGGCTGGTCACCGGACTCGGTGCGCTGATGCTGGTAACGACCTGTGTCAGCGGCATCGATTACATCGCGACCTACATCCGCAAGGCCATGATTGTCACCCGCGCCCGCCGCGCGGCAACCTGAACCCATGCGCCAGCTGCCACTGGGCATCCAGCTCGGCGTTTCGCTGCGCTTCGAAACATTTCACAACGGCGCGAACCAGGAAGCCGTAACGGTCCTGATGGCGCTGGCCGGCGGCGCCTTGCGACCGCCAATCTGGCTGTACGGGCCGCATGGCTGCGGCAAGAGTCATCTGTTGCAGGCGGCCTGCGCACAGGCCGGCCGTGCGGACCTGACCGCGGCTTACCTGCCACTCGCCGCGCTGGGCGCGGATGATCCCGCAATGCTCGGCGGATTCGAGCATCTCGGGCTGGTGGCGCTCGACGATCTCGACGCGATCGCGGGTGTTGCGGCATGGGAGCGCGCGTTGTTCACGCTTTACAACGGCCTGATCGAGCAACGTGGCCGCCTGGTGCTGGCTGCATCGGCCGCGCCGGTGGCGCTGCGATTCGGCCTGCCGGACCTCGCCTCGCGACTGGCGGCGTCGCAAGTGCATCGATTGACCGCGCTCACCGAAACCGATCAGGCCGAGGCGTTGCGCCGTCGCGCGCAACATCGTGGCCTCGAATTGCCGGATGAAACACTGACCTATCTGACGCGCCGCGCACCACGGGATTTCGCGGCGCTGTGCCGCCTGCTCGACGACCTGGACACCGAGGCACTGGCGGCACAGCGGCGCCTGACCGTGCCATTCGTGCGCGACTGGCTTTCACGCTCGGGCGTCTGAGTCAGTCGCGCGCTGTTTGCCGAAGCGACGCGATCAGCGCCGCAAATGCAACGAAGATCAGCACCAGCGATACCGTCGTCGGCGTGCGCGCCCCGGCATTGACCAGGATCTCCGTCAGCGTGAGGGCGAGTGCCGGAGCGAGCGCCAGCGGTGCCCAACCAAACGTGCGCCGCGAGCCACGCGCAATGCCTGCCACCGGCATTAGCAATGGCAGCAGGGCGAGGGCGGTTATCAACCATCCGATGCCGGCAGCGCTGAACGGCCAGCACGCAATTGAAACGATGAGCGCGAGCCAGGCGAACTGTGTTGCCCGGCGCGCAATGCGCGCGTGACGATCACTCATCCCGCGGGTGCCGCCAGACGCAACGCGATTGTGGCGACGCGGCGGCCGAGCGCCTGCGCGAGCTGCCGCTCTGCGTCGCTCAGTGCGCGCCGTTCACTGGCGGGCACGACGCGGCTTGCGCCATAGGGCGTGCCGCCACTGGTCGTGTCCGACAATGCGGGCTCGGTGAATGGCAGGCCGACGATCAGCATGCCGTGATGCAAGAGCGGCAGCAGCATGCCGAGCGGCGTGGTCTCCTGGCCGCCGTGCATCGTGCTGCCCGAAGTGAATGCGCCGGCCGGCTTGCCGGCGAGCACACCGGACAACCAGAGGCTGGAGGTGCTGTCGAAGAACGCCATCAGTGGAGCGGCCATGTTGCCGAAGCGCACCGGACTGCCGAGCACCAGGCCCGCACACTCGCGCAGATCGTCGTGACTTGCTGAGGCGGCTCCTGCCTCGGCCGCGGCAGTCGGCGCGGCGCTGGGCGCATTCTGGTTTGGAAGCGCTGGCACGGTGCGCAGGCGCGCGCGACAGCCCGCCACTCCGTCCACGCCGCGCGCCACCTGGCGCGCAAGTTCCGCGGTCGCCCCATGGCGCGTGTAGTAGAGAACCAGGATATCGATCATTTATACTTGCCTTTCTACTCAAGCACTTACAGACTATTCACACAGTGAATTCTAACTCGCGTTTCGAAGCAGCGCGGCAGATCCGGATCCGTGGGCGGGTTCAGGGTGTCTACTTTCGCGCCAGCACCGCGCAACATGCAAACGCGTTGTCAGTGCGTGGCTGCGTGGAGAACCTCGCCGACGGCAGCGTGCGCGTGCTCGCCGCAGGTACCACCGATGCGCTTGGAAAATTGATCGCCTGGCTACAGATCGGCCCGCCGCTGGCGCGGGTCGATGAAGTTGAAGTCGAAGTAATCGACCCCGCATCCGTCCACTGGCCCACGGGATTCCAGCAGAAGTAACCGACTCAACGCTGCCAACGGGAATTCAACCGGCTGAGCACGAGGTCCGGATAGGTGCGCTTGCCGAGACTGCCGTTGTAGCGCCCAAGCGCACGGCGGTAATCGCCGCGCTCGCGATCGAGGTAGTAAGCAAGGATGCTGGCACCCATGCGGATATTCAGCTCGACGTCGATCAGGTCGCGGGTCGACAGGCCGAGTTCGTTTGGCCAGAACGGCATCACCTGCATCAGCCCGACCGCGCCTGCCGAGGAAACGGCGAACGGGTCGAAGGCGCTCTCGACATCGATCACGGCCAGCACCAGCTGTGGCCGGTCACGCAGCATGCCGTGTTTGCTCGATTCGCAATGAACGGCCCGCAGGATGCGCTGCGCGGCCGCGGACCTGTCTTCACCGAGCCGCAAGTCCGGCGGCTGCTGGCGCAAGCGGCCCTCGACCCGTGGCTGCATCAGCGCATACCAGACGACATCGTCGTACTTGCCGTCGAAGCACGATTTGCCGCTGATCGCAGCCTGGATGACTTCGCGCAGCGCCGGATCCCGCTGGCCGTCGGCGTGCGCATCGATCGCCAACAGCAGCGCAGCCACCGAGAGAATTACCAAAAGATGCGGGCGCAGCATTGCGATGCCGCCCTCAGTGACCCGTCGCGAGCCGCGTTTGGATGAACGACACAGCCTGCGCCAGCGGGAATTCCTCGTTGTCGACGGCGCGGCGCTGACGATACTCGAGCCGCCCGGCGTCGATGCCGCGCTCCGAGACGACGATTCGATGCGGAATGCCGATCAGCTCGGCATCCGCGAACTTGACGCCGGGCCGCGCGTCGCGATCGTCGAGCAGTACTTCGATGCCGGCATCACGGAGTTCCTGATAAAGCTGTTCGGCAGTTGCCCGCACGCGTTCCGACTTTTCCCAGTTGAGTCCCAGCAGTACCACGTCATAGGGTGACAACGGCGCCGGCCAGATGATGCCGCGCTCGTCGTGATTCTGCTCGATGGCGGCCGCGACGATGCGGGTCACGCCGATGCCGTAACAGCCCATGTACATCGCGATACTCCGGCCCTGCTCGTCGAGTACGGTAGCGCCCATCGCCTCGCTGTACTTCTGTCCGAGTTGGAAAATGTGACCGACTTCGATGCCGCGCGCGATCGCGAGGCGCCCGTGGCCGCCTGGACTCGGGTCGCCGTCGACCACATTGCGCAGGTCTGCGACCGCGGGCTCGGGCAGGTCGCGCCCCCAGTTGATGCCGGTCAGGTGGAAGTCGGCCCGATTCGCACTGCAGGCGAAGTCCGCGAGCGCCACTGCGGAACGATCGGCGATGACCGGCAGTTTGAGTCCGACCGGGCCGAGAGAGCCCGGCTCGCAGCCGGCGAGTGCGGCGATGCGCGCGGCATCGGCCATGCGCAGCGGCGACGCCACGGCCGGGAGCTTCTGGGCCTTGACGGCGTTCAGTTCGTGGTCTCCGCGCAGCACCAGTGCCACCCCGCCGCCGTCGGCACCCTCGACAATGAGCGTCTTCAGCACGCAGGACGCAGCCACGCCGAGCAGCGCCGTCACGTCGGCGATAGTTCGTGCGCCGGGCGTCGCAACTTCCTTGCGGGTGGCGTTTGGCGCGGGCCGCGGCTCGCGCGGCGCGAGCGCTTCGGCGAGTTCCAGGTTCGCCGCGTAATCGTCACCATCGGAGAACACGATGGCGTCCTCGCCGGAATCGGCGAGCACGTGGAACTCCTGCGACGCGCTGCCGCCGATCGCGCCGGTGTCGGCATGCACGGCGCGGAAGCGCAGCCCCAGGCGGGTGAAGATCGCGGTGTAGGCGTCGTACATGCGCTGGTAGCCCGCGGCAAGCGAGGTGGCATCAGCGTGAAAGCTGTAAGCGTCCTTCATCACGAATTCACGCGCGCGCATCACCCCGAAGCGCGGGCGGATCTCGTCGCGAAACTTGGTCTGGATCTGGTAGAAATTGACCGGCAGTTGCTTGTAGCTGCGCAATTCGCGGCGCGCGAGGTCGGTCACGACCTCTTCGTGGGTTGGCCCCAGCACCATGGCGCGATCATGCCGGTCCTAGAAACGCAGCAGTTCCGGTCCGAACTGGTCGAAGCGGCCTGATTCGATCCACAGCTCGGCGGGTTGTGCGACCGGCATCGAGATCTCGAGGCCACCGGCGCGGTCCATCTCTTCACGGATCACGCGTTCGACCCGGCGCAGCACGCGCAAACCGAGCGGCAGCCAGGTGTAGAGGCCGCCCGCGACACGGCGGATCAGGCCGGCGCGCAGCATCAGCCGGTGACTCGTGACCTCGGCATCCGCGGGCACTTCCTTGAGGTTCTGGATCGGATTCGCGGACAGGCGCATTGCTCACCTACCAAGGGACGGAGCGTGTCGCCGGTCCCAAACCGCGGTATCTTAGGCGCTGCCTGGTGGCCTTGTCATGGCAGCTACATGAAACTGGACTTCCACGAGATTGGCGCGCGCCGCGGAATCTACCTGTTGCCGAACCTGCTGACGACGGTCTGCCTGTTCGGCGGCTTCTACGCGATTGTCGCGGCGATCGACGGCAATTTCGACCGTGCTGCGGTCGCGATCTTCGGCGCGATGATCTTTGACACCCTGGACGGACGCGTGGCGCGGCTGATGCACACGGAGACCATGTTCGGCAAGGAGTTCGACAGCCTTGCGGACATGGTCGCATTCGGCGTCGCACCGGCGATCGTCTGCTATCAATGGGGTGTGGCGCGCATCGCCGAATACGGCGCCGCCTGGGGCCGCTTTGGCTGGATCGCCGCGTTCTTCTACGCGGCCGCTGCCGGCATGCGCCTGGCGCGATTCAACGCGCGTTCGGCGACGCAGGACAAGCGCTATTTCGAGGGTCTGCCGAGTCCGTCGGCCGCCGCGGTCGTTGCCGCATTCGTCGGACTCGCGCATAAGTACGAAGACGGGGGTCTGCTCGGCCTGGACTTGACCGGTCAGGCGGGACTGATCGTCGCGTTCGTGATCACGGCGCTGGCCGCCGTGCTGATGGTCAGCCGTTTCCCCTATCGCAGCTTCAAGGACCGCGCGGCAAACGAACGCGTGCGTTACTCGCGCCTGCTGCTGGTGCCGCTTGTGATCGCGTTGATCGCGATCGATCCGCCGGTGGTGCTGTTCCTGCTGTTTGGCGGCTATGCGCTGTCCGGGCCGCTGTTCTGGAGCTGGGTCAAGATGCGGCGACGGTCGCGTGACACAGGCGCTGCGGCGGGCTGAGTGCATGGACGCGCGCCGCCTCGCCATCCTCGACGCAATGGGTGTCCACGCCTATGTCCCGCGGCCACTCACGGCGCCGGGCCCCGACTGGGACACGCTCGCTGCCACCGTGCGCGGCTGCCGGCTTTGCGGGTTGTGCGAATCGCGGACCCAGACGGTATTCGGCACCGGCGATCGACGCGCGCGCCTGATGGTCATCGGGGAGGCGCCGGGCGCGGAGGAAGACCGCCAGGGCGAGCCATTCGTCGGCCGTGCGGGAATGCTGCTGAATTCCATGCTGCGGGCCGCCGGTTTCGAGCGCGGCGAAGTCTATATCGCCAACGTGTTGAAGTGCCGCCCGCCCAGCAATCGCGATCCCAGCAGCGAGGAAGCAGAACTTTGCCTCCCGTACCTGCGGCGCCAGATCGAACTGATCGGGCCCGACGTGATCCTGTGCGTCGGCCGCATCGCTGCGCAGCGCCTGCTCGGGGGCGACGAGGCGCTGGCGCGGATGCGCGGCCGAATCCATCAACTCGATTCGATCCCGGTCGTCGTGACCTACCATCCGGCCTACCTGCTGCGCGCGCCCGGCGAGAAGCGCAAATCCTGGGCCGATCTGAAGCTCGCAATGGGAGTGCTCGGTCGTGGCGACCGCGCGTGAAGACTTAGCCGGGCCGGTCTGGCGCCAGCGGCTGATGGCGCAGGCGGACCTGGCACGCGTGGCGGCGCTCGAACGCGAGTCCTACGTGTTCCCGTGGAGCGAACAAATCTTCGCCGACTGCCTGCGCGTCGGTTACCACTGCGTCGTCGTGGACACGCCGACGGGCGTTGCCGGCTACGCCGTGCTGTCGATGGGGGCGGGCGAGGCACACGTGCTGAATCTCTGTGTTGCAGAGGTCCTGCGCCGCCATGGTGTCGGCCGCGGCATGCTGCTCACGCTGCTCGGTCACGCGCGGGATCGCGGCATCCGTGACGCGTTTCTCGAGGTGCGGCGTTCAAATCGCGCGGCGATTGCGCTCTATCACGAGATCGGATTCGAATGCGTCGGCCAGCGCCGTGGCTATTACCAGGCACAGGCGGGCCGCGAGGATGCCCTGGTCTACCGGCTCGAGCTCGGCGCGCTAGGATAGAGGGGACACTCCCCTTTACCATGGAAGCAAGCGCCGCTTCTCCCTTCCGATGATTGGTAAAGGGGAACGTCCCCTTTATCCTTCGGCTACAATCGCGCGCCCTGCGCGATGCCGAAAATGAATTCACCCAATGACGAAATTGCCCGCCGCCGCAGTTTTGCGATCATCTCGCATCCTGACGCCGGCAAGACCACGCTGACCGAGAAGCTGCTGCTGTTCGGCGGCGCGATCCAGATGGCGGGCGCCGTCAAGGGCCGCAAAGCCGCACGCCATGCGACCTCCGACTGGATGCGCCTCGAGCAGCAGCGCGGCATCTCGGTGACCTCCTCGGTGATGCAGTTCCCGTATCGCGGCTGCATCATCAATCTGCTCGACACGCCCGGCCACGAGGATTTTTCCGAGGATACTTACCGCACGCTCACGGCCGTGGATTCGGCGTTGATGGTGATCGACGGGGCCAAGGGCGTCGAGGAGCGCACCATCAAGCTGATGGAAGTCTGCCGCTTGCGGCACACGCCGATCATGACCTTCATCAACAAGCTCGATCGTGAGTCGCGCGATGC
>JANNTO010000037.1:0-11207 GCA_031403675.1 Gammaproteobacteria bacterium
GGTTCACGGTTGCATACGAATGCCGGACGCTCGATTCCGCCTGCAACAGCAGGGCGTCCTCGTTGGCCGGGCCTTCGGGTCCTGCGACGCCGCCGGCAGCGACCGGCTTCATGCCGGCAACCGCAACGCCGGCCTCACGGAGGCGTCGCAGCAGCGCCGCTGTCACGAGCGTCTTGCCGACGCCGGTGTCGGTTCCGGTGACGAAGAACGAACGCGTCATCGCGAATCCGGTCCGCGGCGGCGCAGCGACGAGACCGGAAATGAAAACTCGCCATCGCGCTCCGGTGTTGACCGCTCGATCGCACCCCAGGCCTGCCCGAATACCACTTCATAGGTCGCCGGAAGCACGCCCGCTTCGCGATTGCACTCGTAGGACTCTTCTACGGCGCGCAGCCGAGCGCGCCCGGTCAGGCCGCGCGGCCGGTCGGCAGTCGCGTTCTGTGCGCCGATGGCTTTCAGGTCCCGCATCAGCGAGCGCAGGTCCGGATAGGTGAGCGTGTAGCGGCTGACATCGAGCACCGGCTCGACCAGGCCGGCGCGAACCAGCCCGTCACCGATGTCGTGCATATCGGTGAACGGAAGCACATGCGTGGCGTCGTCCACCGCACGCCAGGCCGCACGCAGTTCGATCAGCGTGTCGGGACCGAAAGTCGAGAAGGTCAGCAGGCCGCGTGGGCGCAGGACCCGCGCTATTTCCGCGAACACGGTGTCAGGATCATCGCACCACGCCAGCATCAGGTTGCAGAACACGAGATCCACGCTTGCGTCAGGCAAGGGCATTGAAACCGCATCGGCACACAGGCATTCGATACGTGCCGCCTCGGCGCGTCGCGCGGTTTCGCGCAGCATGCCGGGCGCAAAGTCCACCGCGATGATCCGCGCCTGCGGCCAGCGGTTGCTGAGCGCGGCGGCGGCGTGGCCGGTGCCGCAACCGAGATCGACGACGACCTCGGGTGTGAACGCGATCCAGTCGAGACGATCGATCATCTGCTGGCGCACGCGGCTCTGGAGTACCGCCGATGCGTCGTAGCTCGCGCTGGCGCAATCAAAATGTTTGCGGATGGCAGCCCGGTCAAGGAGGGGCGGCCCCGAATGGAGCGGAGGCTTCGCGCCGCTCATTCGGGAGACACGACTGTCGCAAGCGCCGCAACGAGACCTTCGACGTCGGCGTCGCGATGCGCGGCGGAGAGCGTCACACGCAAACGCGAAGTATCGGCAGGCACGGTCGGCGGGCGGATCGCCGCGACGAAGAAACCGCGTTCGAGCAGCGCCTGGCTCGCACGCACGGCGGCATTGGCACGACCGAGCAGGATCGGCTGGATCGGGGTTGCCGAATCGGCGAGCGGCAGGCCTGCCGCGTGTGCCAGCTCCCGGAATCGCCGCGTCAGCGCCAGCACACGTTCGCGTCGCCAGGGTTCCGCGATCGAAACGGCCAATGCCGCGCGAGTCGCCGCGGCGACGGCCGGCGGCAGCGCGGTCGTATAGATGTAGGTGCGGGCGCGCTGGATCAGCGTTTCAATCAGTTCTTGACCGCCGGCGACAAATGCGCCGAAGCTGCCGAAGGCTTTGCCAAAGGTGCCGACGAGTGCGGGAACCTCGGCCGGCGACAAACCGTAGTGCTCGAGAATGCCGCGGCCGCTCGCACCGATGACGCCGAGACCGTGTGCGTCATCCACCGCGAGGAATGCGCCCTGTCGCGCGCAGACTTCCGCAAGTTCCGGCAGGGGCGCGAGATCGCCATCCATGCTGAACACGCCATCGGTCAGCACCAGTGCGTGGCCGGACCCCTGCGCCAGCAACTGTCGCTCGAGTGCGGCGGCATCGCCGTGTGGATAGTGATGAAGTGTCGCGCGCGACAGTCGGCCGCCGTCGATCAGCGATGCGTGATTCAGCCGGTCGCCGTACACCGAGGACTCGCGAGTCGCGAGCGCCACCGCGAGCCCGAGGTTCGCCATGTAGCCGGTCGAGAACACGAGCGCGCGTTCGCGACCGGTCCAGGCGGCGAGTTCCCGTTCGAGCGCCTCGTGCTCGTCCTGATGACCCGTGATCAGGTGCGAGGCGCGGGCGCCAACACCCTGCTCGCGGGCAGCAGCAATGAAGGTATCGACGACCTGCGGATGGGCCGCAAGGCCGAGATAGTCATTGCTGCAGAAATCGACGCAACGGCGGCCGTCGAGATCAATGTCCGCGGCGCCGGAGCCGGCGCGCCCCGCGATGCGCCGTTGCCTCCGCAGCCCGCGTGCGTCGAGCTCCGCGAGCGTGGGCGCAAAAACAACCGGCTGGATGGGCACGGCACTCAGCGGCTCGCGACCGCGGGTTCCGGTCGGATGCCAAGCCGCCCGAACAGCGCCGCGTCGCTCGTCGTGTCTGGATTGCCGGTGGTCAGCAGCTTCTCGCCGTAGAAAATCGAATTCGCGCCGGCGAGGAAGCAGAGCGCCTGCATCTCGTCGCTCATCTCCGCGCGCCCGGCCGAGAGCCGGACATGCGAGCGCGGCATCAGGATGCGGGCAACCGCGATGATGCGTACGAACTCGATCGGGTCGAGTTTCGTCGTGCCCGCAAGCGGCGTACCCTCGATCTGCACCAGGTTGTTGATCGGCACGCTCTCCGGATGCGGATCGAGCGTCGCCAGCGTGTGCAGCAGCGCGACGCGATCGTTTGCGCCTTCGCCCATGCCGAGGATGCCGCCGCAGCAGACGTGGATGCCGGCGTCCCGCACCGCAGCGAGCGTATCGAGGCGATCCTGATAGGTACGCGTGGTAATGACTTCGCCGTAGAATGCTTCCGACGTGTCGAGATTGTGGTTGTAGTAGTCGAGGCCCGCCGCACGCAGCCTGAGCGCCTGTTCGGGCGTCAACATGCCAAGTGTGGCGCAGGTTTCGAGTCCGAGATCGCGCACGCCGCGGACCATCTCTTCCACTTTCTCGAGATCGCGATCCTTGGGGCTGCGCCACGCGGCGCCCATGCAGAATCTTGTAGCACCGGCATCGCGCGCGGCGCGCGCGCGCCGGACGACCGTCGCCGGGTCCATCAACGCTTCGCGTTCAAGACCGGTGTCGTAGCGGATGCTCTGCGGGCAGTACGCGCAATCTTCCGGACAGGCGCCGGTCTTGATCGAGAGCAGTGTCGAAACCTGGACCTGATTTGGATCGAAGTGCCGGCGATGCGCGAGCTGCGCGCGATGGATCAGGTCGTTGAAGGGGAGTTGATGCAGCGCGCGCACTTCGTCGAGCGTCCAGTCGCAGCGCGTCGCGCCGATCCGCTCGCCGTCCAGTTGCATCGCATTGCTCCCCGTTCCGATCGAAAAACCGTTGAATCGAAGCCCCGTCACTGCCGCAGGCTGACGCAGTGGCCGAGTATTCAAACAGCCTGACCCTCTGTCAACCAAACCCGCTGCATCGGGTTTACGGCACCTGTAAGTCGCTGTTACACAAGCTGTTTCCGCCAACCTGCCTGCTCTGTCTTGATCCAGGGCAGCCGCCTGCGCTGGACCTTTGCCACGGCTGCGAGGGCGACCTGCCGCGCATTCAACCCGCCTGTGCGAGCTGCGCGATGCCGGTGGCGCTGGCCGGCGAAATTTGCGGTGGCTGCCGGCGGCAACGCCGGATTTTCGACTCTGCGATCGCACCGTATCGCTATGAGTTTCCGCTGGTCGAGCTGATTCACCGCCTCAAGTACGGCAATCAAATAGCGATCGCACGGATTCTCGGCACCCTGCTCGCGCGACGGCTCGCTGAGCAGGAACGGGCGCGCGTGGATGCGATTGTCCCCGTGCCGCTGCACCCGGCGCGCGAAAGCAAGCGCGGCTACAACCAGGCGCGCGAAATCGCGATATTCGCCGCCGAGTTGCTCGGCCTGCCAGTCGAAGACCGCCTGGTGCGACGGGTACGCGAAACCGAGGAGCAGGCGGCGCTGCCGGCAATCGTGCGCGCGGCAAACGTCCGTGGTGCGTTTGAGATTCGCGCCGCGGTGACGCCGATGCGGATCGCGATCGTGGACGATGTGCTGACGACGGGCGCGACTACGGAAGCACTCGCGCTGGCACTCAAGCGCGCCGGCTGCCGGCACATCGAGGTATGGGCGGTCGCGCGTGCGGTGGGCGGCTCGATCATGGGCTGATCATTTCTTTGGAGTCTTGCTCCGGACGACCAGGACGATGATGACGAGTATCAGCAGACCAAACAGCAGGTAGCGCAAGACTCACCCCCGATAAAGATAGTCGAGCGCCAGCCCGACGAATACGACCAGACCGACGAAGTGGTTGTTGTTGAAGGCGCGAAAGCACGCTTCCGGCTCGCGCTTGCGGATCAGCCACAACTGGAACACGAAGAACAGCGCGGCGGCGGCGAGACCCGACCGATACCAGATGCCAAGCCCGGCTTCGTCAGCCGCGAGCCACAACGCGAACAGCGTCATGCCCTGCATTACGCCGATGATGACCCGATCCGCCTCACCGAACAGGATTGCGGTCGACTTGATGCCGATGCGCTCGTCGTCCTCGCGGTCCACCATCGCGTACATCGTGTCGTAGGCGGCGGCCCATGACACAACGGACGCGAACAATAGCCACGCGAGCCGCGGCACCTCGCCGGTCAGTGCCGCGAATGCCATTGGTATGGACCAGCCAAAGGCAATGCCGAGATAGAACTGCGGCACGTGCACCACGCGCTTGAGCCAGGGATAAGTCATGGTCAGCACGCCGCCGGCAACCGCATAGAGCCGCGCCAGCGGATCAAGCTGCAGCGCGAGCGCGGCCGCGACCAGAGCGAGCGTCAGGAACAGAAACAGCGCCTCGCCCGGCGCGACACGCTTGGCCGCGAGCGGGCGATCGCGAGTGCGCGCGACCGACGGGTCGAAGTCGCGATCGGCATAGTCGTTGATGACGCAGCCTGCGGAGCGCATCACCAGCACGCCGCCCGCGAATATCAGCAGCAGCTTCGCGTCAGGACGGCCGGAGCCCGCGATCCACAGCGCCCATAGCGTCGGCCACAGCAACAGCCAGATGCCGATCGGCCGGTGCAGCCGCATCAAGAGCGCGTACTCGAGGAGCGTCAGGCCGATGCCGCGCGCCGCATCGCGCAGCACTTGCGGCTGCCAGACCGGCTTGTAATTCCGGTCGGGGCGCGGCTTGCGCTGTGGCGCAGGTTGCAGTTCCACGTTCACGAATACAACTCGGGCAGGAATACTTCCTGCACCAGCAGGCGATCGCCGTCGATTGCAAACCAGGAACGCCGCGCCCAGAGCGCTTGCGGCGGCTCGGACCGATTGCGCAACGCGTGATGATAGAGCCGGTCTCCGGCCGTCAGACGCGTGAATTCGAGCGGTCCGCGCTCGAGCGCCGGCAGCGCCGCCAGTTTCTCGCCAAGTGCCGCGCGGCCAAGTGACGCAAGCCAGCGTTGGCGCGCGAGCGTCGCCAGCGGAATCAGGGATTGGGCGAAGACCCAGGGGCGGCCATCGCAGGTCAGTTCGACTTCGCGCACGAACGCGGCGCCGCTTGGTGTCTGCAACACGACGGCATCGCCGGGAGCGAGCGGCGCTTCCAGTTCGGCGATGACCACAAGACCTTGCTTCCCGGCGCAACAGGCGCGCAAACGCTCCGTCAGCAGGCCCGGTTCCTTGAGCCAGGCAACGGCGAGCGGTTCTGCGGCGGGCAGAAACTCCTCGAGCCGTTCGCTCCAGCGCGGTGGCGGTCGTTGGTCGGTACGGGTAGCTGGTTGCAAGCTCACACCTTTCCGTAGCGGGTCGCGGCGCCGATCCAGCGGCGCTTCAGCGGTGCAATGTTAGCGGTATGCGCGCGCAGCATCACGTCGGCTGCGGCCTGAACGCGGGGCAGCAGGTCGGCGTCGCGCATCAGATCGGCGACTTTCAGCTGCATCAGGCCGGTCTGGCGGGTGCCGAGCAGCTCGCCCGGTCCGCGCAGTTCCAGATCACGGCGCGCGACTTCAAAGCCGTCATTGGTGTTTTTGAGCACCGCCAGTCGCTCTTTGGCAAGCGCGGACATGGGCGCATGCCAGAGCAACAGGCAGCTGCTGGCCTGCAAACCGCGACCGACGCGACCGCGCAACTGATGCAACTGGGCGAGACCCATGCGTTCGGCGTTCTCGATCACCATCAGGCTTGCATTCGGCACGTCCACGCCGACTTCGATGACGGTGGTGGCGACCAAGAGCCCGATCTCACCCGCCTTGAATCGTGCCATCGTGCGCTCGCGTGCGGCGCCGGGCATGCGCCCGTGCACCAGACCGACGGTGATTTCGGGCAGGGCCGCGGCGAGCGCTGCCGCCGTGTCCTCCGCCGCCTGCGCTTCCAGCAGAGCGGATTCCTCAATCAGCGGGCAGACCCAGTAGGCCTGCCGGCCTTCCTTGCAGGCTGTGTGGATGCGACGCACGACTTCGTCGCGGCGCGTATCGGGCATCGCGACCGTCTGTACCGGAGTGCGGCCCGGCGGCAGTTCGTCGATCACCGACACGTCGAGATCGGCATAAGCGGTCATGGCGAGCGTGCGCGGGATCGGCGTCGCGGTCATGATCAACTGGTGCGGATAGCGGCCGGTCGCGCCTTTTTCGCGCAGCGCCAGACGCTGGTGCACGCCGAAGCGATGCTGCTCGTCCACGATGACCAGCGCGAGCTGCTTGAAGCGGACCTCCTCCTGGAACAACGCATGCGTGCCGATCACGACGTTGCGCGTGCCGTCGGCGATTGCCGCCAACGCATCGCGCCTGGCGCGCGCGCCGATGCGGCCGGTCAGCAGCAGCGGTTCGATCGAGAGCGGCGCGAGCCAGCGCGTGAAGTTCTGCGCATGCTGTTCGGCGAGCAATTCCGTCGGCGCCATCAGCGCCGCCTGGCAGCCGGCCTCGACCGCATCAAGCGCCGCGAGCGCAGCGACGATGGTCTTGCCGGAGCCGACATCACCCTGCACCAGGCGCAGCATCGGATGTGCGATCGCAAGATCGGCGCGGATCTCGCGCACCACCCGCTGCTGGGCATTGGTGAGCGGAAAACCGATGGTCGCCAGCAGCTGCGCCGCCAGTTTTCCCGGCACGACGATCGGCCAGGCGGGGTCGCGGCGGATTTCGTTGCGCAGCTGTCGCAGCGTGAGTTGATGCGCGAGCAGCTCCTCGAATGCGAGGCGGCGCTGCGCCGGATGACGACCGGCCTCGAGCAGCTCGAGTCGCGCATTCGGCGGTGGGCGATGCAGGTACTGCAACGCCTCGCGCAGGCCCGGCAGTTTCAGATCGTGCAGGACGTCCATCGGCATCCAGTCCGGCAATTCATCCGGCCCGGTCGCTGCGAGTGCCTGCGCGGTCAGGTTCCGAAGCCGTCCCTGCTGGAGGCCCACGGTCGCCGGATAAACCGGTGTCAGCGCGTCCTGCAAAGCCTGGGTGTCCGGTGCATCCGCGCGCCGATACTCCGGATGCACGATCTCGATTCCGAGCTTGCCGCGGCGCACCTCGCCGAAGCAGCGCAAGCGCGTGCCGCGCGTGAGTTGTTGCTGCTGCGCGCCGCTGAAATGGAAGAACCGCAGGGTCAGAAAACCGGTGCCATCGGCGAGCCGCAGCAGCAGCGAGCGCCGGCCGCGGAATACGACCTCGGCCAGCTCGATCTCGCCCTCCACTGCCGCGCGCACGCCGGGACGCAGGCCGCCGATCGGCACGATGCGCGTGCGATCCTCGTAGCGATTGGGAAGCCAGAACAGCAGGTCGGCAACATGCTCGATGCCGAGCTTTTTCAATCGCAGCGCGAGCGCCGGGCCGACGCCCGTGAGCGTGGTGACCGGCCGGCTTTCGATCGTCACGGAATCAGGATGCAGTCAACCTCGATCGCGGCGCCGCGCGGCAGTGCCGCAACGCCGATCGTCACCCGCGCCGGGTAGGGCTCGGTGAAATACTCCTGCATGATTCGATTGGCGACCGCGAACTGTCCAAGATCGGTCAGGAAAATCGTAACCCGCACGGCGGCCGCAAGACTCGACCCCGATGCTTCGGCGACCGCGCGCAGGTTGTCGAAGACGCGCCGCGCCTCGGCCTCGACGCCACCGGTGACCAGTTGCCCGCTGGCCGGATCGAGACCGATCTGACCCGAGAGAAACACCATGCCGCCCGCGCCGATTGCTTGCGAGTAAGGGCCGAGCGCCTTTGGCGCGCGCTCGGTATGGAAGACTTTGCGGTTCATGCGAGGCTCCGTTCCACCTTCATGACGTCCGCCATGCCGCGGATCGCGCGGATCAGGCGCGCGAGGTGCGCGCGGTCGCGGACCTGGACCTCGAACAGGATGGTGGACTGGTCGCCCTGCGAGGAATCGACATTGACGTGATTGATGTTGCTCTGCTCCGCGGCAATCTGGGTCGCGACCTGCGCCAGGATGCCCATGCGGTTCGTGACTTCGACCACGAGTCCGGCGATGAACAGGCGCTGCTGGTCCTTCTGCCAGACCGCCGGGATCCATTTGTCCGGCTGCTTGCCGAATGAGGCGACATTCGAACAATTCTCGCGATGAATCACGACGCCGCGGCCGCTCGAAAGATAAGCAACGATCGCGTCGAACGGAATCGGGAAGCAACAGCGCGCATAGCTGACGACCAGGCCCTCGGTGCCGGCGATTGCAAGCGGCGGCGAGGGGCCCGCATCCGGACGTTCGTCGTCGGCCGGCAGCAGGCGGCGCGCGATCAGGCGTGCCAGTCGTTCGCCAAGGCCGATCTTCTCGAGCAGCTCCATGCCGTCTTTCAGGGTGAGTGAGCGCGCGACTTCGTCGAGACGTCCGACGGGAAGCGTCTTCAGCGTCAGCTGAAACTCCTCGAGTGCTTGATTGAGCATCCGCGTACCGAGTTCTGCTGCTTCGCCTTTCTTGAGCGTGCGCAGGTACAGGCGGATCGCGGAACGCGCTTTCGCGGTCGTCACGAAACTTGCCCAGGCCGGATTCGGCTGCGCGCCTTTCGCAGTGACAATCTCGACGGTCTGGCCGTTCCTGAGCACGGTGCGAAGCGGCACGAGGCGCCGGTCCACCTTGGCCGCGACGCAACGCTGGCCGACGCCGGTGTGCACGGCGAAGGCAAAGTCCACGCAGCTCGCGCCGCGCGGCAGACGCACGATGTCGCCCTTTGGCGTGAACACGTAGACCTTGTCCGGGAACAGGTCCACCTTCACGCTTTCCAGCAGTTCTTCCGCCGTGCCGCCATGCATCTGCATGACGCCCTGCAGCCATTCGCGTGCCCGCAGCTGCTGTGCAGCCTGGCCTTCCTCTTCGCCGGTCTTGTACTGCCAGTGCGCAGCGATGCCGGACTCCGCCATGCGGTGCATGTCCTCGGTGCGGATCTGCATCTCGATTGGCATGCCGCCCGGTCCGAACAGCGAGGTGTGCAGCGACTGGTAGCCGTTGACGCGCGGTATCGCGATGTAGTCCTTGAAGCGCCCGGGCATCGGCCGGTACAGGCCGTGCACCAGGCCGAGCGTGCGATAACATTCGTCCACGCTGCCGACGACGATGCGCACACCGAACATGTCCACGACCTGCGACAGCGAGAGGTGCTTGCTTCGCATCTTCATGTAGACGCTGTACAAGTGTTTCTCGCGCGCCTCAACACTGCCGTTGACACCAGCGGTCGTGAGGGTGTGGCGGATCGACTTGACAATCTTCGGCAGGAACTCGCGCTGGTTGCCGCGTGCGCGCTTCAGTTCGCGCTCGATGACGCGATAGCGCTGCGGGTACAGCGTGCGAAAGCCAAGCTCCTCGAGCTCGAGCTTGATGGAATGGATGCCGAGGCGATTGGCGATCGGCCCATAAATGTCGAGCGTCTCGCGCGCGACCGCGCGGCGCTTCTCGGGCGGCATTGCCGAGAGCGTGCGCATGTTGTGGGTGCGATCCGCGAGCTTGACCATGATGACGCGGATATCGCGCACCATCGCCAGGATCATTTTGCGGAAGCTCTCGGCCTGTGCTTCCTTGCGGCTCTTGAACTGCACCTGATCGAGTTTGGTCACGCCGTCGACCAGTTCGGCGATTTCCTTGCCAAACTTCTGCTCGACTTCGGCCGCGGAGGAGGGGGTGTCCTCGACCACGTCATGCAGTATTGCCGCTGCCAGTGTTGCGCCATCGAGATGCAGGTCCGCCAGGATGTCGGCGACCGCGATCGGATGGGTGATGTAGGCCTCGCCGGAGTGGCGCTTCTGGCCGAGATGGGCGGCTTCGGCGTACTCGTGGGCTTCGCGGACCCGCTCGACCTGGTCGGCCGGCAGATAGCCCTCGATTTTGGCGATGAGTTGCGCGATACCGGGAGCGCGTCTTCCGCCCGGTAGCAGTCCGAGGATGGAAGACGCGTAGCTCATCGGATCGGGTAGCTCGCGGTCAGTCCCCGAGGCCGAGCTGCGGCGCGCGGAAGTCGGCGCTAATATCCAGCGGGTTCTCAGGAATCAGTTCCGGTTCCGGCTCAGGATCCGGTTCGCTCAACAGGTCGATGGTGACCTTGCCCTCCGCGATTTCGCGCAATGCCACCACCGTGGGCTTGTCGTTCTCCCAGTCCACGCGCGCCTCGGCGCCGTTGACCAGCTGCCGCGAACGTTTCGAGGCAAGCAGGACCAGGTCGAACAGGTTGTCGACCGTATGCAGGCAGTCTTCGACGGTGATGCGGGCCATGGAAAAGACCGTAATTTCAGCTAATTGGACCGGAAATCATACTCGATTGAGGGTCGTCCCGGCCAGCATTACCGGTGTCAGGTAGTGTCTCAGTTTGGAGTAGGGCCTTGAATTGCCATTTTTGGGCTAGCTACGGGTCAGGCCATATACTCCCCGGCCGGGGGGTATATGCCAGACGACGCCGGCAAGCTTACAGACGACGAAACGAAGAAGGTCATCGCTTGGCTTTCAAAGCCGGGTTTGCCGCCCGCGACCTGTCCGATTTGTGGAAGCAAGAATTGGACGGTGGGCGCTCATTTGGTTCAACCGCTAACTCTTGGGCCAAACAACACACTGATGACCAGCGGAATTGGGTATCCGCAAATTATGGTCATGTCCCAGCCTTGTGGCTACACCATGTATGTAAATGCGGTAATTGCCGGCATCTTGCCGACTACGCCGGCTGCCGAAAAGAAATAGGTGGAGCGTGGCTGCTGACGAACAGGTGCAGGGCTATATCGCTACGCCGAGCGGGGCAACCATTCAAACCGCTTATGTGGAGCGAAACGTGAGGGCCTACGCCGTATTTGAAACCGAGG
>JANNTO010000038.1:0-16412 GCA_031403675.1 Gammaproteobacteria bacterium
CATGGCTCGAGCGGCTTCGGCCAGGCCTTCGCCGATTCGATCAATCCGGATCGAATTGCCAAGCCCTATCAGGATACGATCCGCGCCGCGGAATGGTTCGCAGAACAGCCCTGGATCGACCGCAATCGCATGGCCGCTGGCGGCGGCAGCTACGGCGGCTTCCTCGCGGCAACGCTGCTCGGACGGCCGCATCCGTTCAAGACGCTGATCGCGCACGCCGCCGTGTACAACGAATACACGCAGTACGGTGCGGATTACGGTGCCGGCAAGCGCCGCTTTTTCGAGGCCTGGGAACGACCGGAGGAGTTCGCGCGTTATTCGCCGCATTCAGGCGCCGCGAACTTCGCGACACCGACGCTCGTGCTGCACGGCCAGGCCGACCAGCGCGTGCCGCTCAACAACGGCGTGGAGCTGTTCCAGACGCTGCAGAACCGCGGCGTCGAAAGCCGTTTCGTCTATTTCCCGGACGAGAATCACTGGGTACTGAAGCGCCAGAACTCGCTGTTCTGGTATCGCGAAGTCAAGGACTGGCTCGCGCGTTACGCGCCGGCCGGCGCACGCTGAGACAACGGAGCAAGATATGAACATGACTCGTCGCAATGTCATCAGGGCCGGCGCGGGCACCGCGCTTGCGCTCGCTGCCGGAAGGCTTGCAGCGCATGCAGGTCAAGAGCACACGATGCTGATCCTGGGCGGCACCGGCTTCATCGGTCCGCACCTGACCGAGCAGGCGCTCGCGCGCGGCTGGAAGGTCACCCATTTCAACCGCGGCAAGCGCGATGCGGACGGCGTCGACAACGTCGAGACGCTGCTCGGCGACCGCAAGGGCCAGCTCGATTCGCTGAAGGATCGCAAGTGGGACGTGGTGGTCGACAACACCGGCTACATTCCGAAGTTCGTCAAGATGTCGATGGATCTCCTCGCGCCGAACAGCGGTTACTGCCTGTATATCTCGAGCATCTCGGCCTATGCGAGCTTCGCGAAGCCGAACGGCGAGGACTCGCCGACCGGCGTGCTCGAGAACAAGGACCAGGAGGAGATCACTGAGACGACCTACGGCCCGATGAAAGCACTGTGCGAGCAATACACGCGCGATGCTTACGGCGTGCGCTGCTCCATCGTGCGCCCGGGCTACATCGTCGGCCCGCTCGACCCGACCGACCGGTTCACCTACTACCCGGTGCGCGTCGCGCAGGGCGGCGAGATGGCGGTGCCGGGCACGCCCGACGATCCCGTGCAGATCATCGACGTGCGCGACCTCGCCCGCTTCGTGCTCGACCTCGTCGAGCGCCGCGTGCCGGGCAACTTCAATGCGGTCACGCCGCCCGGCGAGCTAACCACCGTCAAGATGGTCGAGAGTTGCAAGCGCGTCTCTGGCGCCGACACGAAGTTCACCTGGATCGACGAGGGCTTCCTCATGGAATTCCTGAAGCCGGAGGAACAGTTCGCACCGTGGAACCCGATCCGTGGCGAGGAGGCCGGGGCGTCGCTGACCGGCATCAGGCGCTCGATCGCCGAGGGCCTGCGTTCGCGCACGCTCGACGAGACCGTGCGCGACCCGCTGGCCTGGCACGCGACGCGGCCCGAGGAACGCAAGGCAAAGCTGCGCTCCGGCCTCACGGCGGAGCGCGAGGCCGAACTGCTCGCCGCCTGGCGGGCGCGCCCAGGGGCGTAAGCCCCGGCTGCGTTGTGATCCGCGCGCGCGGGCGTAAGATGGCCTGAAAGGGCTGCGCCCGGAGGCTCGCAATGCGCACCGTACGACAGTTGCTCGATTGCAAGACAGTGGGGGTCTTCACCGTGAATGCGGAAGACCCGGTTCGCACTGCAATCCAGATAATGGCGGATCATTTCGTCGGCGCCCTGCCGGTCCTGAAGAGCGGCCGGCTCGCAGGCATCATTTCGGAGCGCGATTACGCGCGCAAGGTCGTGCTGCTCGGCCGCAACTCGAGCGAAACGACGGTCGGCACGATCATGAGCTCGCCGGTGATCCATGTCGGACCGCAGCAGACCGTCAACGACTGCATGCAACTCATGACCGACAAGCGCATCCGTCACCTGCCGGTAGTCGAGAATGACGAACTGATCGGTGTGATCTCGATCGGCGACTGCGTCAAGGCCGTGATCGACGAGCAGAAGCACGAAATCGAAGACCTGCGGCGGTATATCGCGGGCTAAAAGGGGACGCACCCTTAAAAAGGGGACGTTACCCTTTTCACAGAGGACCGAAGGAAAAGGGTAACGTCCCCTTTTTCCTTTTACCAGGCGCCGGTGTTCGGCATCGAGGCCCACGGTTCGGCGGGTGCGAGCGCTGCGCCTTTCTGCAAAATTTCGATCGAGACATTGTCCGGCGAACGCACGAAGGCCATGTGCCCGTCGCGCGGTGGCCGATTGATCGTGATGCCACCCGCCATCAACTTTGCGCACACCGTGTAGATGTCGTCCACTTCGTAGGCGAGGTGTCCGAAGGCGCGACCCATCGTGTAGGTCTCGGGATCCCAGTTGAAGGTCAGTTCGATCTGCGCCTCCGGATTGCCGGGCGCGCCGAGGAACACCAGCGTGTAGCGGCCCCGCTCATGGTCGTGGCGGTGCAATTCCTGCAGGCCGAGCAGGTCACGATAGAAATGCAGCGAGCGCTCGAGATCGGACACGCGGACCATTGTGTGCAGGTACTTCATGCGCCAGAAGCTAGCACGGCCGTGCCGTCTCAGGCCACGCCCAGCAGCAACCCCGCCAGCGCGCCACCCGCGATCACCCAGAGCACATCCACGCGGGTCCATTCGAGCAACACAAGTGCTGCGGCCGCGATCGCCAGTGCGTCCCACGCCGGTGTATCGAAACCCTCCGGAAACAGCACGCCGCGGCCGAAGGCGATGGCGAGACTGCCAATCACGCCGACTACGGCTGCGGTAACGCCCGCAAGCGCAGCGGCGAGGCGTGCATTCGCGGTCAGGCGCTCGACATAGGGCGCGCCGACCAGGATAAATACGAATGACGGCAGGAAGGTGGCCCAGGAAACCAGCAACGCACTGATCGTCGCCGTCGTCGCCGCATCGACACCAGCGGCGTGATTCCAGCCCGCCATGAAGCCGATGAACTGCAGCACGATGATCAGGGGCCCAGGCGTCGTCTCAGCGAGCGCGAGTCCAGCGACGGTCTGCGCCTGGGTCAGCCAGCCATGGACCTCGACCACCTGCTGACTGACCCACGCGAGCACCGCATAGGCGCCGCCGAAAGTGATCAGCGCAGCAGTCGTGAAGAACCGGTAGAGGTCCGCGAACAGGGAATCTGCGCCGGCGAGCGCCAGGATCGCGACCCCAGGCAGCGCCCACAACACCAGACCGGTGATCAAGGTCCGCCATGGGAACGCAACCGACGTTTTCGGCAGCGGCGCATTCCCGCCGCGGCTCATCAACATGCCGGCGAACGCAGCGCCCGCAAGCAGCAGCGGAAACGGCGCGATGCGCCCGACCATCAGCGGCAGCGCCGCGATCGCCAGCAGCCAGTGAACCGGATGCACGAGCGCGCGTTTGGCAAGGCGCAATAGCGCTTGCGCAATCAGCGCGATGACGGTCGCCTGCAATCCCATCAGCGCGGCCGCGATCAGCGGCAGGTCGCCGTGCTGTGCGTAGATAAATGACAGGCCGAGCAGCAGCGCCATCGCCGGCAGGATGAAGCACAGCCCGGCAACGATGCCGCCGGTGACGCCGTGCAGCCGCCACCCGAGCCAGATCGCAAGTTGCAGGGCTTCCGGGCCGGGCAACAGCATGCAGAAGTTGAGCGCATGCATGAATGGGCGGTCGCCGATCCACTGGCGGCGCTCAACGACTTCGCGGTGCATGATCGCGATCTGCCCGGCGGGCCCGCCGAACGAAATGAATCCAAGCTTGAGCCAGAAGCGGAACGCCTCGCGGCGCGACGGGCTCACGGTGCCGCGCCCGTCAGGCTTCGGTAATCGGCGCGTACCAGGGCAGCGCCTTGAAACCGGCGATCCACGCGCTGATCGCCGGAAAATCTGCGAGCCGGTAGCCCGCCTCGTCGGCGACGTGCGTGTAAGCGAACAAGGCGATATCCGCGAGCGTCGGTCCGTCGCCGACCAGCCACCTGCGGCCGGTCAGGCCACGCTCCAGCACCGCGAGCGCATCGGCGCCGCGCTGGAATCGCTCGGTGTAGCGTTCGCCGAGTTCCTGCGGAGTCTTGTGCAGCGAGTGCAGCCAGAAGCGCACGGTCGCAACGCCGGGCTCGAGCTGGTACTGCTCGAAGTTCATCCACTGCCACATCAGCGCGCGCTGGTAGGGATCGGACGGCACGAGTGTCGAGCCCTCGGCCAGGTAGTTGATGATCGCGTGGCTCTCGGCGATCGGGCCGCGGCCCGGCACCAGCAGCACCGGAATCTTGCCGTTCGGATTGATTGCAAGGAATTCGGGCGTGCGTGTGCTGCCTTCAATGATGTTCATCTGCCGCAGCTCATACGGCAGGCCAAGCGCCTTCAGCACCAGCCGGCACTTGTAGCCGTTGCCCGAGGGCAGGTAGTCGTACAGAACAAAATTCATGCGCGGAACTCCGCCAGCAGGCGGCGCGCTTCAGTCGCGGCGCGCTTGCCCGAGAGATGCGCGCCGTGCAGCGTGCCATAGGCCGACTGTTCGGTGTGCTCGCCCGCAAACACGAGCCGTCCGCCGACCGGACGCGTCAGTACCGCACGGGCGCCGAAGCGGCCCGGCAGGCAATGCGAGTAGGAACCGCGGGCGAATGGATCGGCCGCCCAGGCGGTCGCCAGGCCGCGGTCGAAGTGCTTGCGCACCTCGCCGCCCAGCATCGTCGTCAGTTCGGTGAGCGCATGCTCGATCGTGGCCGCCTCGCCCGCGGCCTCGAGTTCGTGCGCGAAACGGCCGGCGGTGAATCCGACGCAGGTATTGCTGCCCCAGTGCCGGGTCAGGAAGTTCATGCCGCGCCCGTCATTGCTGCGCTGCTGCAGAAATTCGGTGCGCTCCGACGGAAACACGTTGCGCTTGAACTTGAGCGCGACCTTGTCCAGCAGGCCGAGTGGCAAGTCATGATGCGCCTGCAGCACCTCGACTGGCAGGTGCGGCGCAAAGATCACGGCGCCGTCTGCGATGACGGCGGACGGCAGCGCGACGATCGCGACCCGCGCCGTGAAGGCGCCGGCATTGGTATCCGCGGTGACACCGCGGGCTGACCAGCGGATGCGCGAGACGGTGGTGCGCAATTGAACCTCGATATCCCGCGCGTAATGCGCAAGCAGCGTGCCATAGCCACGCGGAATCACCAGGTCATTGCCGGCCTCGACGTACTGGTACGAGTCGAGGGTCGAGAAATTGGCCGGCTCGATGCCTTCCCAGCCCGTCAGGTCCGATTCCGCCATCGGATACCAGGGATCCGCGAGTGTCGCCTGCGTGAATGACCCCGCGGCCGGAATGTCGAGTCCGCGACGCGCGGCATCCTCCATCTCGCGCCCCATGCGTTCCACGACGGCGCGATAGCCCGCGGTCTCGGCACCACCCATGCGCCGGGAGCCGTTGTACGTGTGATGCGAAAACTCATCGGTGGACAACTCGAAATCGTTTTGCCGCGCATAGGCGACCCAGGGATTCACGTTCGGCGAATGCAGCCACGAGCAGCCGCGATCCCAGGGCACGCCGAGACTCGTGTCGGTGTACGCGCGTCCGCCGATGCGATTGCGTGCCTCGAGCACGAGCGCAGAAACTCCCGCAGCAGCCAGTTCCCGCGCGGCTGTCAGGCCGGCCCCGCCCGCACCAATCACGAGCACATCCGGCGCTGCGGTCTGCGCGGCAAGACGAACGCCGAAGCTGCCGAACAAGGTACCGGCGCCGATGCCCTGCAACAGCTGTCTGCGATTCAACATGCGATGGCACTCCGCCAGATCCTGAGCTTGCGAAGATAACTCATCCCGGCGTGGGCCGGGCTGCTCGAAGGCAGCAGCAGGTATTCGAGTTTGCGTCCCGGCAGTAGTTGCAGTTGTACATCGCGGCGCCAGGCCGACTCCGCTTTGCGCCCGTTGAAACAGACGCGCGTAATCTGCCGGTGCGCCGCAAGAAACGCGGAAAAATCGTTGGCGACGATGGTCGCGTCGTCGATTGCGGCATCGAGACTGCCCGGCCGGACGCAGCTGCCGACCACGTCCCAGAGCGCAATGCCGGACGCGACCAGCGCCTTGCAGCGTCGCCCATACGATGTCCGCGAGTCGAAACCGCAGCACACGCCGACGATTGGCCAGAAGAGATTGCGCGGGTGCGCGTAGTACTCGCCCGCCGCCAGCGACGCGACGCCCGGCATGCTGCCGAGAATCAGCAGCCGCGCCCGTGGGCGCGCGATCGGTGGAAAGCCTTTGATGGACATCAACGGGGAACGCACCCTTTTCAAAGGGGACATCTCCCTTTGCGTCCGCGACTGCGGCAGAGCAACGCGACCTAGGGTAAAGGGAGATGTCCCCTTTGAAAAGGATGCGTTCCCTTCAAAAAGAAAGGCCCGCCGAAGCGGGCCTTTCATCAGCAGTAGAGCAGAGCGAACGCTTACCAGCGACCGCCGCCGCCACCACCGCCACCACCGCCGCCACCGCCACCGGAGCGGAAGCCGCCGCCGCCACCAGGACGACCGCCGCCGCCACCAGGACGACCGCCGCCGCCGCCGCCGGCGGCGCCACGCGGACGATCCTGCGCTTCGTTAACGCGCAGCTGACGTCCACCCATCGTGAAGCCGTTCAGCGCTTCGATGGCCTTGGCGGCCTCGGCCTGCGGCATTTCGACGAAGCCAAAACCACGCGGACGGCCGGTCTCGCGATCAGCCGGCAGGGCCACGGATTCGACCGCGCCATGCTGCGCGAACAGGTCGCGCACCTGGGGTTCGGTCGCCGAGAAAGGCAGGTTTCCAACATAAATCTTCATGACTCAGACTCTCACTTTTCAGAAAAACATGACCGTGCGCGGCCATCACCATGATGGTCGGCTGCGGCCATTCGTTACACGGCAGGAATCACGGTCGGGATCGTCTGGCGGGCTAAAGCTCTGCTAGTGCGAATCATCGAACAGCGGGTCCTGTCACCTGGCCGGTGCCGTTCTTCCGGCACTTAAGCGCTGACAAGCGCTTGATAATGCAGGAAAATGAGCAACGACCGGCGCGCAGGATAACACGATAGCCCGGGCGGTTCCATTTTGGCCGACAAGAGGGGACGGTTCGCCTTTCAAGAGGGGACAGTCCCCTGGGACAGTCCCCACTAGTCCAGGCGCTTGCGGAACCGAGCGATCGAGAGGGTCAGCATCACCGCCAGGAAGACCGTCAGCTTGGCGATTTCCGGCAGCATGTCGGAGAGCGAGGCACCGCGCAGCACGATGCCGCGGATGATTTCGTTGAAATGGGTCAGCGGCAGCACCTGGGCGATGCCCTGCGCGACCGCCGGCATGCCCTCGAACGGGAACATAAAACCGGACATCAGGATCGACGGCAGCATCATCATGATCGCCATCTGTATCGCCTGGAACTGGGTTTGCGCCACGGTCGAGAGGAAGAGTCCGAGCGACAGCGACGCCGCAATGAACAATAGCGCCCCGAGGTAAAGATCGACCAGGCTGCCGGCCACCGGCACATCGAACAGCCAGTACCCGAGCACCAGGATCAGCGTGGTCTGGATCAGGCCGATCGCGACATAGGGCAGCAGCTTGCCGGCCATCAACTGCCCGCGCGTCACCGGCGTCGTGATCAATAGCTCGAGATTGCCGCGCTCGCGTTCGCGCACGATGGCGCTGGCCGTGAAGATGACCATGGTCATGGTCAGGATCACGCCACACAAGGCCGGCACGATCTGCACGGCCGTGCGTTTGTCGGGGTTGTAGGCGACCACGATCTCGACCAGACGCGGCCTGGCCGTGCTGCCTGCCCGTTGCAACAGCGGGATGGAACGGAGTCCTGCGGCGACGTTCTCGAGCGCCGGCTGGCTGCCGTCGACCAGGATCTGAAGCGCGGCACGGTTGCCGTCCGCGATACGCCGCTCCACGTCCGGCGCAATCACAATGCCGAGGTTGGCATCACCCCGCTGGATGAGTTCGCGCAATTCGCGCTCGCTATCGGCCTGGCGCAACTCGCCCAGCACCTGCGTCGCGCGCAGGTCGCCGACCAGGCGGCGCGACAACGAGGTCTGCGATTGATCGAGCACCACCGTGCTGACACCCCGCACGTCGAAATTGATCGCGTAGCCAAACAGCAAGAGCTGGATGGCCGGGATGCCGACGATCAGTCCGAGCGTGATGCGATCGCGCGCGAGCTGGCGGATTTCCTTGGAAGAGATTGCAAACAGCCGCGCGAACCAGCTCATGCAGCGCGCTCCGCGACAGTACTTGCGGCGTTGCGCAATCGGGTGACCGCCACGAAGACGTCTTCGAGCGAAGCGCCGACCCGCTCGACGCGCGCATCCGGGCAATGCGCCGCGAGCGCCATGCGCAGTTCGCGCTCCGGATCAACGGCCTCGCGATGCACCAGTACCCGCAGGCGACGACCGAGCTGGGCAACGCTTCGGACCTTTGGCAGCGCCGCCAGCGCGCGGCGAGCGGCGACCAGATCGGCGCACTCGATTTCGAAAACCGCCGCGTCTATGTCACGCGCGAGCTGCTTCGGCTCGCCTTCCGCGGCGATGGAGCCACGATTGAGGATCGCCAGCCGGTGGCAGCGTTCTGCTTCGTCCATGTAGTGCGTCGACACGAGAATCGTCGTGCCGCGCGCCACCAGCGCGAACAGGCTCTCCCAGAAATCGCGGCGACTCTGCGGATCGACGGCGCTGGTCGGTTCGTCGAGCAGCAGCAATTCCGGGTCGTGCAGCGTTGCCGCCGCCAGTGCCAGGCGCTGACGCTCGCCGCCGGAGAGCGTGCCCGCACGTTGGCCGGCGATCGCGGCAAGGTCGTAACCGGCAATGCGGTCGGCCATGCGTTCGCGCCGCTGCGCTCGCCCGAGACCATACACGCGGCACATGAAGTCCAGATTTTCGGTGACTGTCAGGTCTTCCCACAGCGAAAAGCGCTGCGTCATGTAGCCGAGTTTGCGACGCACGACCTCGGATTCGCGGGGCACGGCATGACCGAGCACCGTCACGGTGCCTCGGGTCGGCACTAGCAGGCCGCACATCATGCGGATGGTGGTGGACTTGCCGGAGCCATTCGGTCCCAGGAAACCGTAGATCTGCGCACGCGGAATGTCGAGATCGATGCCGGCGACTGCAATTACCTTGCCGAAGTGCCGCGCGAGACCGCGCGCGGAGATCGCAATCGTCACGGGCCGACCCGGGTTTCCGCCAGGCGTGTCTCGACCGGCATGCCGGTCGGAAGTCTTGCGGCTTCCGGTTCCGTCAGCACGACCTCGGCGAGAAACGACAGCCGCCCGCGGTCGCGTTCATTCAGCGCGTAATAAGGCGTGAAGGCTGCTTCGGACGAGATGTAGCGGAACTCAGCCTTCCAGTCGCGGTCCGTGCCGTCCACGCGAACCGTCGCCGCAGTCCCGGCCGTCACGTTCACCCGCTGCGTTTCCGGTATGAACACGCGCGCATAGGGCTGGCCCGCTGCCAGCAACACGACGACCGGCGCACCGCGCGGCGGCCGCTCGCCGAGTTCATACGGCAAGGCATCGATGACACCGGCCCGCGGCGCGTGCACGGCATACCGCGCCAGAGACAATTCGAGCTCGGTCACCTGCGCGCGCGCCGCGGCGAGCGCGGCGGCCGCTTGCTCGACCACTTCGGATCGCGTGCCGTGCTCGAGTTCCGCAAGCCTTTCGAGTGTTGCGCGTTCATCAGCGACTGCGCCACCCTTCAGCGCGCGCTGCCGGTCAAGCGAATTCGTGGGCAGCATGCCGTCCGCCACCAGTTTCTCGATACGGTCGTATTCCTTCGCCTCGGCCGCGGCCCGCGCCGCCGCACCTGCCGCGAGCGCCCGCGCTTCGCGCACCTGCTCGCGACGCGCACCGGCCACGAGTTCGGCATGGCGGCGCTCGACCTGGGTCGCATTCGAACGCGCTACGGCAAGCCGCGCCTCGGCAGTGGACGGGTCGAGCCGCAGCAGCAGCTGGCCCTCAGTAATGGAATCCCCCTCGCGGACGGCGATCTCCACGATCGTTTCCTGTGCCTCGGCGATCAGCTCGACACGATCGCGCTCGAGCGTGCCGAGCAACACATTGCCGTCGCTGCCGCAACCAGCGACCGTCAGGGCGATGGCCGCGACCAACGCGGGCTTGAGTTTGAACATCCGGCCGCTCCCTGTCCCCGGTTCCGCCACTATTCGCCCGCCAAGGGTGGATTCGCCGATAATAGCCCAACGATGCGTGTCCAATTAATTCTGGCCTGGTGGGCCTGCCTGGCGCTGGCGCCGGCCGCCACCGCCGCCGATGGAGACGAGCCGATGGTCTCGATTGCAATACATGGCGGCGCCGGCGTGATCAGTCGCGCCTCGATGACCGCCGAGAACGAGCGAGCTTATAGCGCGGATCTCGGGCGCGCGCTCGACGCGGGCTATGCGATTCTCGAAAAGGGCGGCAGCAGCCTGGATGCGACCGTCGCGGCAGTCCGTATCCTCGAGGATTCTCCGCTGTTCAATGCTGGCCACGGCTCGGTGTTCAGCCATGCCGGCATCAATGAACTCGACGCGGCGATCATGGATGGCGCGACCCAGAAGGCCGGCGCGGTCGCGGGCGTCAAGCACATCCGCAATCCGATTGAGCTCGCGCGCATGGTGATGGATCGCACTTCGCACGTGCTGCTGTCGGGTGAAGGCGCGGAGGAATTTGCGCTCGAGCAGGGTGTCACTCTGGTGCCCGGCAGCTATTTCTACACCGAGCGGCGCTGGAAGCAGCTCGAAGAGGCGCAGAAGAGCGAACGCCTGGCCTCGAACGAAGAAGACATCGGTTATTTCGGCACGGTCGGCGCGGTGGCGCGCGACCGCAATGGCAATCTTGCCGCGGCAACCTCGACCGGCGGCATGACCAACAAGCGCTGGGGTCGCATCGGCGATTCGCCGATCATCGGCGCTGGCACCTATGCCGACAATGCAACCTGTGCGGTCTCGGCAACCGGCAGCGGCGAGTTCTTCATCCGCGCGGTGGCCGCGCATGAGATTTGCGCGCGCGTGCGGCTGTCAAAAATCAGTGCGGCCGAGGCTGCGCGCGACGTGATCCATGGCCGGCTCAAGGACCTCGGCGGCGATGGCGGCGTGTTCGTCGTGGACAGCAAAGGCGTGCGGTCGCTCGTGTTCAACACCGAGGGGATGTTCCGCGGCGCGCGGGATTCCAGCGGCCGCCGCGAGATCGAGATCTACTGATCGGGCCTATTCCACCCGTACCCGGAACTGCAGCTGGCAGCTCGAAGCGACACTGAACGTACCCTTCGGGTTGATGCGGACGTGCGTCACTGCCGGGTCCACGCCGTTGGCATTGGGCACCGGCGCATAGGTGAAAGTCGCGCCGCCATCGCTGGAGAAACCCACGTCATCGGTCGCGCTCGCGAGCGATGTGAACGTATAGGTGAGCCCGCTGGCCAGTGCCGTGAATGCCACTGGACCCGATCCCGCACCGCCGAGGTCATTGACGAACAGGTCGGTATTGGCGGGCACCGCGTCAACGATGAATACGCTGCCCGCATCCACGACTACTGCACCGGTATTGTTCGCGACCATCGTATAACTAACGAAAGCACCGGGAATCGCTTTCGGATTCACCATGCCGTTGAATGGATCGGAGAAAGTCTGTGAACTCTTTACCAGTGTCAGACCCGCTTCCACCGTGAGGGTCGCCGTGTTCGACGGCAGGCCCGCACCATCGCTGGTCTGCGTGGTGGTCGTCCCGCTGGTCGTGTTGTCCTTGGCTCCTGCCGTGGTGCCCGTTATCAGGACCGTGATGGTGCAGCTTCCCACCGGTCCGGCCGGCAATGTTGCGGCAAGGATGGTTCCGCCGGTCACATTGAATGTGCCGCCGCCTGCGACAGCGGTGTGCGTAACGCCGACACAGCTACCGCCAACCGTCAACGGTGTAGCGTTCACCATTCCTGCTGGATAGGCATCGGTAAAGCTCATGCCTGCCAACGCAATGCCGTTGCGATTGGTCAGCGTGAACGTAATGGTCGAGTTGCCGCCCGGTGCGACCGTGGAGGGCGAGAAGGCCTTCGCAATGATCGGGCGAATGCTCGTGGTCTTCGCCACCGTGAGCGTCACATTGCTCGCGCCGACCCGGGTGTCCATGAACGAAACGGCGTTGATCGTCGTCACGTCCTGGCCAAGCGCGCCCGCATTCGGCGTCGCGCGCAGCACGAAGCTCAGCGTCTGGCCCGGTGTCAGGATACCGGTGTCGACCTGGCCGTCGCCGTCCAGATCCGTCAGCGGCGTGTCGCCGATGCCATCGCTGTTGCTGTCCAGAAAAAGCTGCACGGTCCAGTTCGCCGCCGTGCCGCTGGTCGTGAAGTTGATGATGTCGTTGATGAAGTAATTGTTGGTGACCGTGAATGGGTGATCGACCGCCGTGCCAATATTGGTCGAACGGGTCGTCGCCGGCGTCAGCGTGAAGTTGCCCGCTCTCGTGGGCAGCAGGTCGGTCCATGCGTAGCGGTTGGTGGCGTCGGTAGCCTCGAATACGACCTGGTTCGTCGCCGTCCAGCTGGCGATCCTGAAACCCCAGATACCCGCGTCCGCGCCGCCGGCGAAGGCGTTATCGGCAATGACGGTATCCTGGCCACTGTTGAGGCTTCCCCCGTTATTCCATATGCCGTTGCCGGAAGCCGTTCCCGCTACCGGTGCGCCGGCGCCGTCCGGCGGCCGGTTGTAAGTCACCGTGCCGCCACCGTCCAGGTCGAAATTGCGCAGCGCGAGGGAGCTGTCACTTGTCGACGGACCGACCAGAAAATACAACTGAAGGGCAATTGTCCCCGCATTCTGGTGATGGAGTGAGCTCTGAAGGGCGCCCACGAATCCATCAATGGCGGCGGCCCCGTTGACCTGAATCCGGAATGCGTTGTCGTCATCGTTGTCGCCGATCGCCTGATCGCAATATGTACCGGTCGCGAGGCCCGGCACTTGATCGGACCCGGCGTAACTGCGAATACGATAGGTGCCCGCGGCGATGCCGGCGAATGTCACATTGGTATCGTTGGCGCTTCCTGCGGGAACTGTCGTGCCGCTCAGCAGGATGGAGCCGTCGCCATTGCGAAGTTCGAAACGCGTCGGATCAGAAGCATTGGCGACCTCGTCAAGGGGACCGGCGCCGGCGGTGCTTTCTGCATCCAGTATCACGATCGTTGCCGGAGCCATTGCCGGCGTGACTTCGACAAAAAGCTCGTGGTAGCGCGTGGTGCTGGCGCTGGTCGTGGTCGTGTACCAGTCGCCGATCGTCGGTGCGCGTTGGCAGGCGCTGGTCTGAAAATCGACGTTGGCAGTGCCAGGAAAGCTCGCCGCCCATGAGGACTGGGATGCGATTATTCCAATCAGAGCTGCGGCAGTCCTCGCACAGATCATGCGGCGGCTCATCGCTGTGCTCCGTCGGGTACAGGCAGGCCTGGCGGGTCGTCGTCAGCCGCGCGCGCCTGCGAAGCCGCTCTGTCCGGCCCCCGACGCGTGTCCTGGTCGAACTTGAAGCGCAGCATCAGGAACGGCCCTTCCGCGGTGTAGTGCGCGGCGTCGAAATCCCGGTCGTCGAAACCTCGCAGGTTATAGCCAAAGCTGATCCAGGCGTTATCCACTGGCGAATAGCCGATCACCGGGCCCACCGAGTATTCGTAGTTGTCCGCGTCCCAGGCATGCAACAGGCTGCCGCCCAGGCCGACATCGATTTTGCGGCTGATATCGTAGCGCCACTCAATGCCCAGAATATCCGTATAGCCGCTGTAGTTTGCGCCGTCGAAACGGTCGAATACGTACTTTGAACCGTAGTACAGCGACCATTGGTTGCGCTGATCGAGCTCGAACAGGTTGCCCTGCGTGTCAGTCTCGCTCCATGCGCGCGCCACGCGATTGACGACCAGGTTGTTGACGAACCGTCGCGATTTCGCATTGCCATTGACGGTCAGGCTGTTGCCGCCGAACAGGCCGCTGCCAGCGAGACCCGTGCCACTCTTCAGTTCATCGAGGTGGAACTCCAGGCGCTCGAGCACGGACCAGTGGCGGCCAAGCGGGCGAAACGCCCAGGCAAGGCTTAGGTTGGCGAGCAGGCCTTCCGATCCCGTGGCCTGGTCGACCTCGAACACCTGCGCGGAGGCGGCAAAGGCGACGCCAGCCTGCGCCTGGCGCAGGAACCCGGTCATGAAACCGCTTCGGTCGGAGGTTTCGCCATTGCGTAATTCAGCGCGGCCGGTCCACGACCAGAGTTCGGAGCGGTAGGTCGCGCCGCCGGAGAACGAAAGGAAATCCTCGGTCAGCGCGCCGTTGCCGAGCACGCCACCGGAGGCGATCGGGTGATTTTCATTGATGACCAGGGGCGGCTGGCCGGCCTTGTCGAACGTGCGGCTGGTATCCGTGGAGACATCGAAGCTCCAGCGCGTGCCTACCAGGAAGGATTGCGTCAGACCCAATAACCCGAAAGTACGCGGGCCATACTCGGAGATGTCGCTCTGGTTCAACGTGCTGCTCAGGCGCGCGCCCTTCCACGGCACGACTTCCATGCCAAGCCGCATGGTCGAGCTGTCAAATGCCTCGCCATCCGTGATTTCGTAGGCGCCGATCACCCGGACGTCATCGCTGATCGCGTACGCCGCACCGAGTCGATAGCGGGTCGGGAAATCAACACTGGCGTTGTCGCCGCCAAGCGAGAAATCGCTTTGCGCGGTCACTTCGAGTTTCTGGTCGAGGAAACTGCGATTTACGCCCAACGTCGCCTGGCGCGACTCGGCCCTGGTGCCGGTCACCGCTTCGTCCCGCGCAAACTGCAGTCCCGCTCTCGCGCCCCAATCGCCGGCGCGATACTCGAGCTCGGTACTCGCGACCTCGCGGGTGGCGTCACTGACCAGGTTTTTCTCGCGATACGTCTGTCCGTGAATGGCGCTGTTCTCGTTCAGGCGCACCTGCGCATCGATGCCGACTTTGAAGGTGCCGCGCTCCGCACCGTTCTGCTGGTTCACGCCGAAGTCCGCTTCCTGCCGGCGCACATATGCGAGCGCATCCAGCGAGCCGCTGTGATGTTCGACTTCGGCCAAAAACGCATTGCCGTCGCGATTCGTCGTCGCGCTATCGGTCATCGCGCCCTCGACGCGCAGTTCCGTTTCAGGCGTGAGCCTGACTCTGGCGTCAACTCCGCCGAGGTTCGACTTGCCGGAAATGGATTCGTCGCGTACCAATGACAGGCCCGCGCTCAGTCTGCCGCCGAGGAATTCGGCGCCGACCCGCCCACCCGCGTTCAATTGCTTGTCGCCGGTTCCGATCGTTTCGTATTCGGCGACGATGAAAATCGGGTTGAAGTCGAAATCGCGGCTGTTGATCGGCTCGCGGAACAGCAGTGTGCCGGCACTGTAGTCGATGTCGTAGTCGAGGTGACGCAGGAGCTGGCGGCTGGCAACGATGATTTCGGAACGGAACCGGTCGCGGGTTTCAATGCGGACCTGTTCACCATTGATGACGACGCCGCCGCGCGTCAGCTGATACAGGCCTGACGTGCCATTGCCCTGGATCTCGTCGCGTGCAAAGTTCTGCGTAGTATCGGAAGCAAAGCCGGTGAACTCGACGATTTCACCGTGGTATTCGCTCTTGATGCCCGTCAAGGTCCGCTCATAGCGCGACAAATCGGTCTGATTGAGGCCGGTTTCGTAATCGCCGATCAGTGCGTAGTACTGATCGCGCTCCAGCTTCAGATACAGTTTTTCCCCGCTGGCGCCGTCATAAAGCTGCCCGGTGCCATCGCCGTACAGGGTGTAGAACTCGTTCGGGTCTATCGTGGACAGCAGGCTCTCGCGGCCGCGCTGCCCGGTCGGCTTGTCGGAGTCGTATGCCAGGGTCAGCAGCCACTTGCCCAGCACGCGGCCCTTGGCATACAGGCTGACCTGGCCGTCGCTGTAACTGCCGTCCTCTTCGCCCGATTCCGCGAGCGACTGCAGGTTGCCACTCAGCGTGTCGTAACCGACGGTGCCCGCCGCAAAGCCGACCACCACCCAGTCGCGCGGCTTTGCGTCAAGCCAGACCCGCAGTTCCTCGTTGCGCGTCGTGTGCTCGTCCTGCTGGAAGCCGAAATTGAGCGTCACGCCGCCGCTCTCGGTCGTCGGCGCGAGTTCGATATAGGCGATGCCGTCATCACCCTCGATCCGGTAGGTCGGCGCGAAGCGGTCGAGGCCGGCCAGCTGCCGCTGCTGTTCTGCCTCGACCCGTTGCGCCGGTACATGGGGCGGGTCGACCCGGAACTCGCCCGTCACGCCATTGCGCACCGGGCGGCCGCTG
>JANNTO010000039.1:0-2807 GCA_031403675.1 Gammaproteobacteria bacterium
CCCATCCCAAACATGGCGGTCATGGGAGGCGCGCCCCTCGGCGACTATCGTCTGTACGGATCGAGCGTGCTGTTCCCCATTTCGCCTGATGGAGGCATCAAGAATATCCTCGTGTCCATCGTAAGCGTCCGACGATCCGCCAACCCCTCGGGGAGTTGATGTCCGGTCTGGCCGTGCCCGTCTAGACGAGGGCGGGTTCGGCGAGCTGCGGCGCTGCGGCTTTGCGAGCCCAGTGCTCTGGCAGTAGATCTGCGATCTTGCTCGTCGGCTGGGTGGCAACGCGGACCAACACGTCCGCGAGATAGCTCACCATGTCGACGTTCGCGCGCCGACAGCACTCGATCAGAGTGAAGACGACCGCGGCGGCTCGTCCACCGCGCAGGCTGCCGGCGAAGAGCCAGTTGCGGCGTCCTATCGCGATGGGGCGAATGGCGCGTTCGCACGCATTGTTGTCCAGGGGAATGCGTGCGTCGTCGAGGAAGCGACGCAATGGCTTGCGCTGGTTCACGAGGTAGCCGATCGCGCCAGCCATTTTGCCAGCGTCGCTGTACTGATCTTGCAGCCGCCGGGCTCGCGCGAAGAGTGAGGCGAGGATCGACCGTGACTTCTGCTGACGAAGCGCTGTGCGTTCTTCGTGACCGAGTTCCGCATCGTCTGCTTCGTGTTCGACGGCGTAGAGCCGCCTGATGTCGTCACGGAAGAGTCGGGCTGTTCCCGGCGCTTCGCACTCTGCGTCGCGGAACTTCCTCGTCGTGTGCGCCCAGCAACCAGCGGTCACGATCTCGCCGACGACCTGGTTCGCAGCAGCGCGATGACCGCTGTAGCCGTCGCCGACGAGCACGCCCGCGAAGTTGCCGAGTTCCGTTGCAAGCAGCTCACTCGCGCGCCCCGACGTGAATCGGTACACAACGCCACCCACTTCGGGATTCACGAAGGTCCACAAACACGCCTGGAAGTTCTTCTCCCCTCGACCGCCCTGACACATCACCGGTGTGTCGTCGAGTTGCATCACGGGGCCGGCCCGGATCCTCGCCATCAGGCAATCGGCGAGCGGCCGTAGCGCATCTGCCGCGCCCAACGCCCAATCGCACAGCGTCTGGCGCGATAGCCGTAGCCCGTCGCGGCCGAAGATCTGCTCCTGCCGGTAGAGCGGCAGGTGGTTCGCGTACTTCTGCACGAGCAACCACGCGAGCAGCATTGCGCTCGCGGCGCAGTTCTCGAGCGGACGCGGCGGCATCTCCGCAGTCACTGGCACAACTTGGCGATGCTCTGCTTGCTCGGGAGACAGTCCGTAGATCACTTGCCGGTGCCGGATCACGACGAGCTGTGCGCGCGTGTAGTCGAGCTCTTCGAAGACCTTCTCGCCAACCGGGACCAGTGTTTGGCCCGTTTCGGGGCAGACGCGTTGGTCTTCCGGCAGCTCGTGAACTCGGTCCTCGCAGGGCAAGCCAGTGGTGTCGATCTTTGTCGGCTTGCCGGCGCGGACCTTGGGGCGACGTGGTTGTTGTGCGCCGTCGTCACAGTCATCGCCGCCCGAAGGCTCGTCGGCTACAGATTCGGAAGCGACCGGCACCACGGCTTCCGGAAACAGGAAGCCCTGTCCTTCGGCGATCCGATGCTTACCGCTGCGTGTCGCGAGCAGGCGCTTGACCAAGGCTTGCAGGCTCGCGACATCGCGAGCAAGCTTCTCGATCTTTGCGTCGCGGTCGGCGATCGCAGCGTCGCGGTCAGCAAGCTGCGCCTTCAGCTTCTCGATCTCGAGTTGCGGATCCATCGAAGACACATGCCAAACAACCTTGCACACTCGCGATCATTTCAACGTTGCTGCAAAGGTCGCCGCTTCCATGGCCGTGCACGCAAACCGTCGGCATCGAAGCCGTGCAGCAGCAACGCCAACTGCTCTTCGCGATACTCGATCCGCACGACGCTGTCGCTGACCGCTGGCCAGGCGAGCGTGCCGCGATCCAATCGCTTCGCGAGCACCCACATCCCGGACTCATCGCTGACCAGCACTTTCATGCGGTTCTTGTCGCGATTGCAGAAGAAGAACAGATGACGAGACATCGGATCGGCCTGCAGACGCTCGCGCACGATCCCGGCCAGACCGTTGAACGACTTCCTCATGTCGGTCGCGCCCGCCACGAGGAAGATCCGACCGCCGCCGAAGGTCAGCATGATTCGAGCAGCGTCACCAGGCGTCGCAGTTCGTCGCAGTCGAACCCGCGCGGGACTTCAATGCAGCGATCAACACCACGGACGCGCACGACATAGGAGCCGGCGTTCTCCGTCACTGGCCCGCGCTTGACCGTCACCTCCACGAGGCCAGCGCCATCCTGAGTGCGATCGCCGCCGCCCGGCGCCGATAGACGCCGCCGCCATTGGTACAGCGTCGCCGCCGTCACCCCGATCTCGAACGCGTAGTCCGTGACGCTCAAGCCGCTGGAAGCCTGATCCTCAAGCGCCGCGGCATACCACTGCGCGAGGCCGTTCCGATCTCGCGGGCGTTCGCCCAAGTCGATTCTCTGCATCCCGACAACGTCTCACGCCAGCGAGGAGATTCCATCGGGCGCGAGAGTCGCCGTCGGACGCTTACTGTCCATCGGAGGCCAGAGTTCTGCCGGCATCCTCAACACCTACGAGTGGAGCAACGCCGGTGCGGCAAATCCCTCGTGGACGCAGTCGCCGCCAGGGTTGTTGCTCAGTCAGAAGCGTTGGTTCTTGAACACGGTGTTGCTGCCCGACTCAACGATCTTCGCTTTCGGTGGCGAACAGCAGTATGGCGGCTTCGGGTGTTCCGAGGTGCCGGC
>JANNTO010000040.1:0-3762 GCA_031403675.1 Gammaproteobacteria bacterium
CTCAGCAGCCCAGCCGACTGGCGCATGCGCTTTGTCGGCGGTTTGTTCTACGAGGATCGCAAGCTGGAAGCGACCACGGACTGGACCTACAAGTCGGTGCCGGAGTGCCCGGACAGCGGCGTGTCGACCGGCAGCTGCTTCCTGTACCTGGATCCGCGGGCCGCACCGAAATTCCAGTCCGCGACGCTCAACAACCCGGATCGCCGCGGATCGAACGTCGGCTTCTACAACGATTTCACCCGCGACTACACGCAATTCGCGACGTTTGCGTCGGTCGACTTCGACATCCTCGAGAACCTGACCCTGACCCTTGGTACGCGCTACTACGACATCGAAAATTCTTTCCGCGGTGCAAACATGGGCAGCTTCTACTGCAAGGTCTACGGGACCGGTGAGTCGGGGCCTTGCACCGGCGCCTTGTACGGCTACGGTGTCGTCACTGCGCCTTACGGCACGAACGTCGACGAGCAGGCGGACAACACCAACCAGGTCGACGGGTTCCGCAGCCGGGCCAACCTGACGTGGCGCGTCACGGACGACGTCCTGTTGTACACGACCTGGTCCGAAGGCTACAGACCCGGCGGCTTCAATCGCGGCTCGGGTTGCGGCGTGAGCGACCCCGCCACCAACATCCAGCAATGGTGCTTCCCGACTTCGTACGATTCGGACGACCTGACCAACATCGAGATCGGCTGGAAGACGATGTTCGCCGACGGCCGGGTCCAGTTTAACGGCGCGATCTACCAGGAGACCTGGGAGAACGCGCAGACGATCCTGTTCGCGCCGCAGCTCGGCTTCCCGAACCTGACCGCAAACCTGAACGGCCCGGAGTACGAGGTCAACGGCATCGAGGTCAACCTCGCCGTCGCGCCGATGGACGGCCTGACGATCATTGCGGCCGCTTCGTACAACGAGGGCGAGCTCAAGAACTCGCCGCAGATAATCAGCAACAACCCGGGCAGCCCGACGTTCGGTCAGCCGATCACCGAATCGTGCATTGGCAACGACCCGATTTCGGGGGCCTGCAACAACGTGGCCAGTGTCGTCGACATCTACGGCGAGACAGGCACCGAGCTCGCCAACTCGCCGCCTCTGCAGTTCAACGTGCGCGCGCGGTATGAGTGGACGCGGGGCGACTATGCCCCGTACGTGGGCGCCGCGGTGCAGTACCAGGACTCGTCGTTCTCTTCGGCCATCAACAATAATCGCTTCGAAATGCCCTCGTGGACCACGATGGACGCGGCTGTCGGCGTCGCCAAGGACAACTGGACCGCGGAGCTCTACGTCGTCAACCTGACGGACGAGGACGCCAGCATGTTCTCGACCGCGGCGCAATTCATCCTTGCCGAGGTGCCAATCCGCCCGCGGACCATGGGCTTGCGCTTCAGCTATCAGTTCGACCAGCCCTGAGTGCTCGTGGCCAGGATCCGGGCCGGCGGGGCGACCCGCCGGCCCGTTTTCTTTGCCCGGGCCGATCGGCCATCATTCAGCCATGCAGCCAGCCGGCACTCCCGCCCGTGCTCCCGCCTCGTCTGTGCCCGACGCGGAACTGCGCGCGATACAGCCGCTGATCGAGCAGCGCCGGTTCGATGAAGCGCTGGCGGCGTCCGACCACTTGTTGGCGGATGCTCCGCAAAACCGCGAACTGCTCTACATGCGCGCCGTCGCGTTGCGGCACCTGCAGCGCGTGCCGGAGGCGCTCGCGACGCTGGAGACACTTGAGGACTCGCATCCCGCCTACCCGAGGCTGTTCCAGGAGCGCGGCCATTGCCACGCCTTCCTGCGGCAGGCGCCGGAGGCGATCCAGGCCTTTTCGCGGGCCGTGGAACTGAACCCGGCCCTGCCGGCGAGCTGGCGCATGCTTGCATCGCTGTACCCGATGGTCGGTCGTGCGGATGATTCCGCGATTGCCGCCCAGCACGTCGCCAAGCTTTCAAGCCTTGCCCCGGAGGTGGTGACGGCGCGCAGCATGCTGGCGGACAGCAACCTGCGTGAGGCCGAAGACCTCATCCGCAGTTACCTGAAGCGCGAGCCCGGCGACATCGAAGCATTGCGCGTACTGGCGCAGGTGGCACACCAGAACGAGTTTTCCAAAGACGCGGCAACCCTGCTCGAGACCGTGCTGGCCAAGGCGCCCGACTACCGCCCGGCTCGTCACGACTACGTACTCGCGCTCATTGCGCTGCACAGGCACAAACAGGCGCGCGAGCAGATCGAAATCCTGATCACCGCGGAACCGGGCAACCCGAGCCACCGAATGACGCTGGCCAGCATCCTGGTGGGGCAGGGTTCGACCGAGGAAGCCATCACGCTGTACCGGGAGCTGATACGGCAGCGTCCCGGCGATCCCGAACTGCACCTCTCACTTGGACACGCGCTCAAGACGCAGGGCCAGCGCGCCGAGGCGGAGCATTCGTATCGCGAAGCGACAAGACTGCGGCCGAACTTCGGCGACGCCTATTGGAGTCTCGCCAACCTCAAGACCTATCGTTTCTCTGACGAAGAGCTGGCCGCGATGCGCGCGCAGCTCGAAGCCCCGCGCACGTCACTCGCCGACCGCTACCACCTGTGTTTTGCGCTTGGCAAAGGCCTGGAGGACCGCGGCGAATGTGCCGAGTCGTTCCAGTGCTACTCAAGGGGCAACGCACTCAAAAAGGAGGAGTGCAGTTTTCAGCCGCAGGCACTGGAACGCACGCTCGACCGGCAGGCCGAACTCTGCACCGCCGAGTTTTTCGCGCAGCGGCAGGGCTATGGCTGCGACGACCCATCCCCCATCTTCATCGTCGGTCTGCCGCGGGCAGGCTCGACGCTCCTGGAGCAGGTTCTCGCTTCGCATTCGCGGATCGAAGGCACGATGGAACTGGCCGACGTCCCGCGGCTGGTCAGCGCGCTCGACCTGCATGCAAGCGGCGCGCGTTACCCGGGAGTCCTCGCGTTGCCTTCAGCCGACGACTACCGCGGCTTCGGCGAGGCCTACATTCGCGACACACGGCACTATCGCGTCAGCAACGCGCCGTTTTTCATCGACAAGATGCCGAACAATTTCCGCCATGTCAGCCTGATTCACCTGATGCTGCCAAATGCGAAGATCATCGACGCGCGCCGGGAGCCGATGGGCTGTGGCTTCAGCAACTTCAAGCAACTGTTTGCCTCGGGCCAGCAGTTCACCTACAGCCTTGACGACATTGCGCGTTACTACCGGATGTACGTGCGGATCATGGATCACTGGGATCGCGTGCTGCCCGGGCGGGTGTTGCGCGTGCAGCATGAGGACGTCATTGACGACCTCGAGGGCAGCGTGCGCCGCATCCTCGACCATCTCGGCCTCGAGTTCGAGCCCGCCTGCATCGACTTCCACAAGAACGCGCGCCGTGTACACACCGCGAGTTCCGAGCAGGTGCGACGTCCGATCAGCCGCGAGGGCCTCGACCAGTGGCGGAACTTCGAGCCCTGGCTCGGGGAATTGCGCGCCGCGCTGGGCCCGCTCGCGCCTGGCTGAGGCGGCCGCAAGCTACGCCGGCTTGATGCCGGTCGCGCGCTCCTGGTCCTGCACGATCCGCCCGGCGGCGGCGAAGTAGTGCCAGGTGGCCCACAGGCCGGTCGGGGCGAGGCACAGCATCGCGAGTCGCAGCGACTGGCCGTCGGAGACCCCGCCCGGCGCGAACGCGTCGCTCAGGATACCCACCATCTGCGGCGCGATGATCAGGTTGCCGACGTTGGCAAGGAACAGCGTCGCCGCACAGAATTGCGCGCGCATGCGCG
>JANNTO010000041.1:0-19306 GCA_031403675.1 Gammaproteobacteria bacterium
CTGCCGCCGGACGCCGCACCGCGCGAGCGCGAGTTCAGGAGCGCCGGCTCCGGCGTGATCGTGGACGCGAAGAACGGCTTCATCGTCACCAATGCCCACGTCGTCAAGAACGCGAGCGAGATCACGATCACGCTGGTCGACGACGTCGAGCTCAAGGCCGAGGTGGTCGGCAGCGACGAGCGTTCCGACGTCGCGGTGCTGCGTGTCAAGGACGGCAAGCTGCCGGCCGAAATCGGCCTCGCGGACTCATCGAAACTTGAGGTCGGCGATTTCGTCATCGCGATCGGCAATCCTTTCGGACTGCAACATACGGTCACTTCGGGGATCGTCAGCGCGCTCGGCCGCACCGGCATCAGCCGCGACAGTCTCGAGGATTTCATTCAGACCGACGCCGCGATCAATCCCGGCAATTCCGGCGGCGCGCTGGTCGGGCTCAGCGGCGAACTGGTCGGCATCAATTCGGTGATCCTGTCGCAGGGCGGCGGCAATATCGGCATCGGTTTCGCGATTCCGTCGAACATGGTGCGCTCGATCATGGAGCAGTTGATCGAATCCGGCTCGGTCAACCGCGGGCAGCTCGGCGTCACGACGCTTTCCCTGTCGCCGGAGTTCCGCAAGAGCCTGGGCCTTGCCGACGATGCACAGGGCGCACTGGTTTCCCAGGTCGCCGAGGGTTCGGCTGCCGCGCGTGCCGGCATCGAGGTTGGCGACGTGATCACGTCGGTGCGCAACCAGCCGATCAAGACCAACGCAGAATTGCGCAACACCATCGGCATGCTCAAGGTCGGCGAATCGGTCGCGATCGGGCTGCTGCGCGAGGGCAAGCCGCGCACCGTCACTGCGGTGCTGCGCGAACCGGCACAACTCGCCAACGCATCGGAAATTCATCCATCACTGGCGGGCGCCGAACTGGTCGAGGCGGCTGAAGATGGCGTCGGCGGCGTGCGGGTGCGTGGCGTGCAGGCCGGCAGCCCCGCTGCGCAGGTCGGCCTGCAGGCGGACGACCGGATCATCGCCGTCAATCGCAGCCGCATCGCGAGTCTCGCGCAGCTCCGTGAAGCCGCCAAGGGGCAATCCTCGATGCTGCTGCAGTTGCGTCGCGGCAATCAGGTGCTGTTGCTGCCGCTGCGCTGACCTGCCGCACCGGCCGTGAGCCGTATAATCGGGCCATGACCGGGCGATCGATCTGCGTGCTGGGTGGTTCAGGTTTCGTCGGCACGCAGCTTGCGGCGGCGCTCGCGCGCGACGGCTGGCAGATCACGGTCCCAACCCGCGATCCCGCGCGCGCGCGGCACCTCTCCCCGATCCCGGCGCTGCGCCTGGTTGCGGCCGACATCCACGATCCCACACAACTTGCCAGGGTTTGCGCGGGGCAGCAGGCCGTGGTCAACCTGGTCGGCATTCTCAATGAACGCGGCCGCGATGGCAGCGGTTTCGCCCATGCCCATACGGGCTTCGCCCGCAAGCTGGTTGAAGCCTGTCGCCGGCAGCGTGTCGATCGGCTGTTGCAGGTCAGCGCGCTCGGTGCCGATGCCGATCGCGGCCCGAGTCATTACCTGCGGAGCAAAGGGCAGGCCGAGCGCATCATCCGCGAGGAGTCCGGCCCGGACCTGCGCTTCACGATCTTCCGGCCCTCCGTGATCTTCGGCACTGGCGACGATTTCATCAATCGTTTCGCGCGCCTGCTACGGGTCCTGCCATTCGCGCTGCCGCTCGCGCGCCCCGGCGCAAGCTTCGCACCGGTGTGGATCGAGGACGTGGTCACGGCCTTGCGCGCGGCGCTGGCGGACGATGCGACCGCGGGCGAATGCTATGAACTTTGCGGCCCCGAGACCTTCACGTTGCGCGAGATCGTCTGCCTGGTGCGCGACCGCCTGCATCTCGCGCGCGCAGTCATCGGGCTGCCGGATTGGGCGGCGCGGTTGCAAGCGGCAGTGTGCGATTTCGTGCCGGGCAAGCCGTTCTCGACCGACAACTACAAGTCGCTGCTCGTTGACAGTGTTTGCTCGGTCAATGGGCTCGGGCGGCTCGGCATCCGGCCGCAGCCTCTCACGGCGATCCTGCCGAGGTATCTGCAATAGAGCCTGCCACGCGCAACGTGATCGGGATCCGGCGGGGTTTCTCGCTCGCAAACTCCGCCCGAACTTACGAGTTTGCTTGCGAGAACCCCACCACCTCGATCACATTGCGCGAGAAAAGCCCTCCAGGATCACCGTCAGTTTCGCGGACAAAGCTTTTGGCGGGAAGACGGGTCGCGGGAAACGGCTTTCATTGCGGCGTAGTAGGCCGGCAGGTTGCGGTCCAGGCGGTCGAGTTCGACGGTGAGTGCGGGGACGCAGCGTTGGTAGGTGGCGACCGCGGCAAGGCGTGCGTTGTTGAGGTCGCCGTTGGATGACAGGCCATCGGCCGCGAGGGATTCGCGCAGCCGCGCGAGTTCTGCGGCTTTCTCGGTGCGCAGCCGTTCCGCGGCGCTACCGCTTGCGTAAAGCGCAGCAAGGCGCGCGCGACTTTCCACCATCTTTTGTGCCGCGGTTTGCTGCCGCTGCCGCGCGCCGAGCAGCTTTTCAAGTTCGGCCGTGCGATCGGCCCGCTCGAGCCAGCGTCGCAGGCCTTCGGTCTCGACCACGGTTGCCAAGGCTTCGTTGAAATCGCTGTCACTCGGCGCGTAGACCGCCTGATGCGCAAGTTCATGAAAGATGAATGCCGCGAGTTCGGCATCGCCATAGCCGAGCATCGTGTTCAGCACCGGGTCCTCGAGGTGGCCGAGCGTCGAATAGGCGATCGACGGGCCGACATGGACGTCGAACCCACGGCGGCCGAGGTGCGCGGCAGCGCGTGTGGCGCGGCGCTCATCGAAATAACCGCGATAGGTCACGCAGCCGGCGACCGGGAAGCACCAGCGCCGCGGCTCGACCGAAAACTCCGGTGCGGCGAACAGATTCCAGGTCGCGTAGCGGCGGCCAAGATCCGCGTAACTGCGATAGCTGCCATTGTCCGGCAGCCCGAGTTCGGTCATCGCGAAATCGCGGGCCCGGGTGGCGTATTCCAGACGGCTGCGCAGTGTCGCGTCGGTGTCAGCACGCGCGATGACCTGCCCGATCGGCTCACGCCGCCGGTTCATCTCGAGTTGACCGGCGGCCAGGTGCAGGTAATAGCAGCCCGGCAGGACCACCAAGGCCGTCGCGACCGCCGACCACCGGATCAGATGCTGCAGGGAATCGCGTAACATGATGCGATGAAAGTCTATCTGGTCGGCGGCGCGGTTCGCGATGAGCTGCTCGGCCGGCCGGTCGGCGAGCGCGACTGGGTCGTGGTCGGCGCGACGCCACAGGCCATGCTGGACGCGGGTTATCGCCAGGTGGGCAAGGACTTCCCGGTCTTCCTGCACCCGCAGACCGGCGAGGAATATGCGCTGGCGCGCACCGAGCGCAAGGTCGCGCGCGGCTATCACGGCTTCGAACTGCGTTTTTCGCCCGATGTCACGCTCGAGGAAGATCTCCGGCGCCGCGACCTGACCGTCAATGCGATGGCGCGGGATGCCGATGGCACGCTGGTCGATCCCTGCGGCGGCAAGTCCGATCTCGAGGCCCGCATGCTGCGTCACGTGTCCGACGCATTCAACGAGGACCCGGTACGGATCCTGCGTGTGGCGCGCTTCCTGGCACGATTCCAGCCGTTTGGTTTCTCGATCGCGGCCGAAACCATGGCGCGCATGCGTGCCATGGTCGTCGCTGGCGAAGCCGATGCGCTCGTGGCCGAGCGGGTCTGGCAGGAAACGGAGCGCGCACTCGCAGAGCCCGCACCGGAAGCCTGGATGCGCACGCTGCACGATTGCGGAGCGCTGGCGCGCATTCTGCCGGAACTCGATGCCCTCTATGGCGTGCCGCAGCCCGAGAAATGGCACCCGGAAATCGACACCGGTCTGCACATGGAACTGGTGCTGCAGGCGGCTGCCGATCTCACGCCGGAGCCACGGATCCGTTTTGCGGCTTTGATGCATGACCTTGGCAAGGGCCGCACGCCGCGGTCGAGCTGGCCGAAGCACATCGGCCACGAACAGCGCAGCGTCGCGCTGGTGCGCGAAGTCGCGGCGCGGTTGCGCGTGCCGACCGACTACCGCGAACTCGCGGAACTCGCGGCACGCTGGCATGGCATTGCGCATCGCGCCGCCGAATTGCGGCCGCGCACCGTGCTCGAGCTGCTCGAGGCCTGCGATGCGTTCCGGCGACCGGAACGCTTCCGGGAATTGCTGCTCGCCTTCGAGGCCGATCACCGCGGGCGCGGCGGATTCCGCCAGCGACCCTATCCGCAGGCGGAGCTGCTGCAGAGCGCGCAGGAGAAGGCAGCAGCGGCCACCCTGTCGGCCGCGGATCGCGAAGGATTGTCGGGAGAAAAAATCGGCGCGTTGCTGCGGCGCCGCCGACTCGCGGCACTGCGCAAGAGCGCCTGATCAGGCCAGCACGATCACGATCAGCGCGGCGACCGCGAATCGATAGATGGCGAATGGCATGAGCCCGATCCGGTTGATCACCTTCAAGAGCCCGTGGATGCAGAGATATCCGGTGATCGCGGACACCACGAGACCGAGGCTCATCATCGACCAGTTCACGCTGCCAGCCGGTTCCTCGAGCAATTGCAGCAGTTCATAGCCGCCGGCCATCGCGATGCCGGGCACGGCGAGCAGAAACGAGAAACGCGCGGCCGCGTCGCGCGTGAGTCCGAGCGTGCGCGCCATGGTCATCGTGACGCCGGAACGCGAAGTGCCCGGCATCAGCGCGAGCGCCTGTGCGCCGCCGATCAGCAGCGCATCGCGCCAGCCGACCGTGTACTCATCGCGCTGCTGGCGCCCGAGACGATCTGCGAGCCACATCAGCAGGCCAAAGAATGACAGCGTGCCCGCGACAAACAGCGGGTTGCGCAGCATCTTTTCGATCAGGTCGCTGAACAACAGTCCGACCAGGCCGACCGGAATCGTGCCGACCACGATGCACCAGGCGAGCCGCGCGTCGGGCGAAAGGCCTTGGCCTGCGAACGAGCCGAGCCAGGCGCGCGCCATCGCGAACAGCTGCTTGCGGAAGTACGCCACGACCGCCAGCAGGGTGCCAATGTGCACGGCGACGTCGAATGCGAGCCCCTGATCCGCCCAGCCGAGAAAATGCGGCACCAGGATCAGGTGACCGGAACTCGAGATCGGCAGGAACTCAGAAAGGCCCTGGACGATCGCGAGGACGATGGCTTGGATTGGATCCATCGGCAGCAGTCTACAGGCTGGCCGCGAGATCCCGGAACTTGAAACCGGCCAGCGCAGCGGTAACGCCGCGCGCGAGCGCCATCACCTTGAAGCGCTCGCCCATTTCTCCCGGCAGCAGCAGGGTCGCAGCAACCTGGTTGTGCGCATGGCGCTCGCGCTCCCCAGTCCCTTCAATCAGTGCCGCCAGCACGCGATCGATGCCAAGCGACATCAGGAAATGCGCCTGCGTTGCGAATCCACCGGTTTCCATTCCACAGTCGCCGGCCGCATCGGCGAGTTCGGAAAAATCCACCCAGGCAGTCAGGTCCTGCAAGCCCGGGTGCGCGAGCACATCCTCCACGCGCCGGTGACGGCGAAACGCGCAGAGCGTGCCGCCATTGCGCGAGGCGTGGTAGTAGTGCGCCCGCGGCAGGCCGTAATCGATCACCAGCATGACGCCCTGCTTCAGACTCGCGGTTGCGTCTTTAATCCACGCGGGCAGGCCCGGGCGGAATTCCGAGACGAATCCATCCAGCATCGGACGCGGCAGGCGCGTCTGGATCCGCATCACCGCCTGCGCGACCGACGGGTCGGCGGGTCGCGCCTGCCAGCCGAAGCCGTCACCGTCGGCGACGACGCCAAGCATCTCGAAACCATCGGCGCGCACGCGAAAGCGTTCAACCGGCAGTGCATCCGCCACCTCATTCGCGAGCGCGACCCCCTGCCAGTCATCGCGAGGCGGCGCATCGAGCCACTCGATCCGGTCAATCAGCTGGTCAATCCCGGGCCACTGCGTCAGAAACCGGCGTTGCCGTTCACGGAGCACCGGGCTCACTTCGACGATGCGGTAGCGAGCCGGCAACGCATCCACACGCGCGAGTGCGCCAAGCACCTCTGCCACGAACACTCCGCTGCCGGCGCCGAATTCGACGATGTCGCCGCCTCCAGCCTGTGCCAGCAGTTGCGCCAGCCCGTTGGCGAGGCATCCTGCGAACAGCGGCGACAGCTCCGGCGCCGTGACGAAGTCCCCCGCCGCGCCAAAGACCGGCCGGTCCGTCATGTAGTAACCGAGACCCGGGGCATAGAGCGCCGCATCCATGAATCGCGAGAACGGCAGCCAGCCGCCGTTGGCAACGATCAGCGCACGGATATGCAGAGCGACCCGGTCGCTCTGTGCCGTGTCCTCGGCCGACAGCGACGGCGGATCTCCCGCGATCAGCACCAGCGCCTCTGGCGGTCCTGATGTGACGGCCGTGCGCCACGCGTAGAATCCACAGACTCATGGTCGAAGCAAACGTTTTGCCGCTCCAAGACAAGGTCGTGCTGGTCACCGGCGGAGCACGGCGCATCGGCGCCGCCATCGCGCTGGCCTTCCATGCGCGGGGCGCGAAAGTCGCGGTGCACTACCGCCGTTCCGCCGCTGACGCCGCGGCGCTCATCGCCGGTATGAACCGGACACGCCCGGGTTCCGCGGCAGCGTTTGAAGCCAATCTTGCCGATCTCTCCGCGCTCGAAGCGCTGCCGACCACGATCGTCGGCACCTTCGGTGCGCTCGACGTGCTGGTCAACAACGCCTCCACTTTCTATCCGACGCCGGTCGGCAAGATCACTGAATCGCAGTTCGACGACCTGGTCGGCTCGAACTTCCGCGCCCCGCTGTTTCTGTCGCAGGCCGCCGCGCCGGAACTGCGCCGGCGCAACGGACTGATCCTCAACATCGTGGATATCCACGCGCTGCGGCCACTCGGCCGGCACACCGTCTATTGCGCGGCCAAGGCCGCACTCGTGATGCTGACCCATTCGCTCGCGCGCGAACTCGGCCCCGAGATCCGCGTCAATGCCATCGCACCCGGACCCGTGCTGTGGCCCGAGAACGGCGTCGATGAGGATTTGCGCCGACGCATCATTGCCCGCACCGCGTTGCAGCGCAGCGGTTCGCCGGACGATGTCGCGAAGGCGGCGCTGTACTTCGCGTCCGACGCACCCTTCGTGACCGGCCAGGTGCTGGCGATTGATGGTGGACGCCTGATCGGCGGCAAAGACCGCTGACGCAGTCATGCGTCGGGCCGATCGATCGACACCGGTGTCAACGGATGCGCGCGCTGGTCGAAACGCTGCCACAGCACTGCAAATTTCTCACCCGCCACCGGATGCCGCAGATCGGGCGCGAGTTCTGCCAGCGGACCGAGCACCCACGAGCGAGTCGCGAGGTCCCGGTGCGGCAGCGTCGCGCCGTGATGAAGGCCCACGAGATCACCGTACAGCAGCAGATCGAGATCGAGCGTCCGCGGCCCCCACTTGGGTGCGCCGGCTTCGCGGCCGGCTTCGCGCTCGACTGCCTTCAGCCGCTCGAGCAGGGCCGCGAGGGGCAGGTCCACGGGAAACTGCAACACCAGGTTGATGAATGGATCGCCTGTGAACCCGGCCGCAGCGTTGACGAAGGCGCGTGAGGCGCGCAGACCCGGAAACTCCGCCGCCAGCGTGGCGATGGCCCGGCCGAGATTTGCGCGCGGGCGAACGTTGCTGCCCGCCGCCACGAAGGCTTCAGGCATCCCGACCACGCTCGATGATCACGCCGACGTCGCGTGCATGCCGCACGGCGCCCGGCTTGTGCACGGTCACGCGCACCCGCGTAACCGGAAACTCGGCGAGCACAATGCGCGCGATCTCTCCAGCGAGCGCCTCAACCAGGCGAAACCGGCTCTCCTGCACGAAAGCGAGCACGCGTTTGGCGATCGACTTGTAATTCAGCGTGTCGTCGATTGAGTCGCTCTTTGCTGCCGCGGCGAGATCCACCCACAGCTCAAGATCGATTTCCACACGCTGGCGGACTTCGCGCTCCCAGTCGTAGATGCCGATGATGGCTTCGGCCGAGAGCGCAGTCAGGAATATGCGATCCAAAATGTTCTCCAGAAGGGACAGTCCCTAAGAGGGGACAGTCCCCTAAGAGGGGACAGTCCCCGGTGCGCGCAGCTCGTCGAGTGGCCAGCGCGCGCGGGCGCGTGCCGGCAGATCCTCGTGCTCACCCGCTGCCAGCCGATGATGACCTGCAACCGCAATCATTGCGGCATTGTCGGTGCAGAACTCGGGCCGCGGAAAATGCACGCGGCCGTCCACAACCACCACAGCACGCGCCAGCTCCTCGCGCAAGCGCCGGTTCGCGCCGACCCCGCCGGCCACCACCAGCGTACGGATACCGGTGATGTGCAGCGCGCGCAACGACTTCGTCACCAGCGTTTCAACCATCGCGACCTCGAAACCGCGTGCCACATCGGCGCGCATCTGGTCGTCAAGTTCGCGGCCACGGACCGCCACAACGACCGCGGTTTTCAAACCGCTGAAGCTGAAATCGAGGCCCGGCCGGTCCAGCATCGGCCGCGGAAAGTTGAACACGCCGTCCCGGCCAGTCTCGGCGAGTGCCGCGAGTGCCGGCCCGCCGGGGTAGCCAAGACCCAGGAGTTTCGCCGTCTTGTCGAAGGCCTCGCCCGCCGCATCGTCCAGGGTTTCTCCCAGGATCCGGTAGCGACCCACGCCGGCAACCTCCACCAGCATCGTGTGCCCTCCCGACACCTGCAGGGCGATGAACGGGAAGTCCGGAGCACCGGGATCCAGCGCAGGCGCGAGCAGATGGCCCTCCAGATGGTGCACGCCGATGACCGGCACGCCCCAGGCATAGCCCAGCGAACGCGCAACCGTGGCCCCGACCAGAAGCGCCCCAATAAGGCCCGGACCGGCGGTATAAGCAATCCCATCAATGGCTTGCGCGCCCAAGCCGGCTTCTGCGATGGTGCCTTGGATCATCGGCAGAAGGCGCTCGATGTGATCGCGCGAGGCGAGTTCGGGCACGACACCCCCATGCGGACGATGCAGCTCGATCTGGCTCCAGACCCGATTTGCGAGCAGGCCCAGCTCGCCATCAAAGACGGCAACTGCGGTTTCGTCGCAAGAGGTCTCAATGCCGAGGACTTTCATAAGGCTAGTCTAAGGCTAGTCTTTTGATTTTCCGGGGGCAGATCACTACAATTCCGGGCCCTTTCCCCGGGGCTGTTCCGGGGCAGCGCAGGTCAGTGAAGAGGTTTGAATGCCGAGCGTCCGCATCCGCGAGAACGAGTATTTCGACGCAGCCCTGCGTCGTTTCAAGCGCACCTGCGAAAAAGCCGGTGTCCTGACCGAACTGCGCCGTCGGGAATTCTACGAGAAGCCTACTCAGGAACGGAAACGCAAGAAGGCCGCAGCGATCAAGCGGCACCTGAAGCGCTCCACCCGCGATGGCGGCGTGCGCACCGCGCCGCGCTGATCCCCGGGATGAGCCTGAAGGCCCGCATCACGGAAGACATGAAAGCGGCGATGCGATCGGGCGAGAAGGAACGCCTATCCTGCATCCGCATGCTCCAGGCCGGCATCCAGCAACGCGAAGTGGACGAGCGCATCGAACTCGACGACGCGCAGGTCCTTTCGGTCATCGACAAGATGATCAAGCAGCGGCGCGAATCGGTCATCCAGTTCCAGGCCGGCAACCGCGCAGACCTGGTCGCCAAGGAATCCGCCGAGATTGAACTGCTGATCAGCTACCTGCCAGCACAGCTCGGTGCGGCCGAACTCGATACACTGATCCGCGATGCGATCGCCGCGACCTCTGCCTCCTCGATGAAGGAGATGGGCAAGGTCATGGGCTGGCTCAAACCAAAAGTTCAGGGCCGCACCGATATCGGCGCGCTCTCGGCGCGCATCAAGGCCGCGCTCGGCAGTTGACGCCATGAGCCCGAGCAGGGTCCCGGAAGGCGAAAGGCGCGGGCATATCGTGCCGATCGGCGGCGCCGAGAACAAAGAGAACGATCCGCGCATCCTCGAACGCTTCGTGCGCGTCTCCGGTGGTGAGCTGGCCGACATCGTCGTGATCCCGACCGCGAGTCGCGCGCACGAAACCGGTGCGCGCTACGAAAAACTGTTTCGCGATCTCGGTGCCCGGCGCGTCGAGGTGATGGATTTCGACACGCGCCGCGACTGCCAGGAAGCCGGCCGTCTCGAGCGGATCATGGACGCGACCGGCATTTTCTTCACCGGCGGGAATCAGTTGCGCCTGACAACGCTCCTGGGCGGCACGCCGGTCGCCAAGCTGATCCGCACGCAGAATGCGCGCGGCGTGACGGTCGGCGGCACCAGCGCCGGCGCCAGTATCCTGTCGGAACACATGATTGCTTTCGGCGACGACGGCGCGGCCGCGATCTCGGGCAGCGTGCGGCTCGCACCGGGTCTCGGCCTGACCAATCGATTCATCATCGATCAGCATTTCCGCCAGCGCGACCGCCTCGGGCGGCTGATCACTGCCCTCGCCTACAACCCGTTTGCAGTCGGCATCGGCCTCGACGAGGACACCGCTGCCTTCATCGGGCCCGATGAGACGCTCGAAGTCGAGGGTAGCGGCGGCATCACGGTGGTCGATGCATCGCGCGTCAGTTTCTCGTCGGTCGACAGCACGACCGAGGGGCAGCCAATCTGCATTCTCGGTCTCGCCGTGCACATCCTGACCGCAGGCGCGACCTTCAACCTGCACACCCGACAGGCGACGATGGGCGGCCACGCGCCCGCACGGGAATGATGCAGCTTCCATGCGCATACTGGACCGCTCCGTCTACGTCGGGCCCTCGCACTACGCGCGGTTTCCGGTCATCCGGCTCGAGCTCGACCTCGGGGAACTTGAGGCCTGGCCAACCGGTAAGCTCGGCCGCGGATTCGTCAACGGGCTGATCGAGGCCCTGCCCGGCCTCGCCGAGCACGGCTGCTCCTACCAGGAGCCCGGCGGCTTCATCCGCCGCATGAACGAAGAGGACGGCACCTGGCTCGGCCACGTGCTCGAACACGTCGCGCTCGAGTTGCAGAACGTCGCGGGCGAGGATGTCACCTTCGGCAAGACCCGCAGCCTCGATCGCCCCGGGCTCTACTCGGTCGTCTACGAATACGCGGAACGCGAGGAAGGTGTTGCCGCGGGCGAACTCGCGCTGCGGCTCTTGTGCTCGCTGCTGCCGGAAAATCTGCAACCGGTCGGCACGGTGCCCGATGGCTGGAGCTGGCCGACCGCGCGCGATGAATACATCAAGTATGCGCAGCGGCGCGCGCTCGGACCTTCGACCGCAGCGCTGGTGCACGCCGCCGAGAAGCGCAACATTCCGTGGCTCAGGCTCAACGACCAGTCGTTGATCCAGCTCGGTCACGGAAAATACCAGCAGCGCATCCAGGCGACCGTCACCGGACGCACGTCGCACATCGCGGTCGAACTGGCAAGCGACAAGGAAGAAACCAACCGCATTCTCGGCGCGCTCGGCCTGCCGGTTCCACGCCAGGAAATGGCGCCGTCGGAACGCGAGGCGGTCCGCGCCGCCAACCGGCTCGGCTTTCCGGTGGTCACCAAGCCTTATAACGGCAATCACGGCCGCGGCATTTCGATCCGCCTGATGAGCGACGAGGAAGTGGCGCGCGGATTCGTCACCGCGCGCGAGCATTCGCGTTCGGTCATTGTCGAGACTTTTCTTGAGGGCGACGATCATCGCCTACTGGTCGTCAATGGCGAACTGATCGCCGCCACGCGCCGCACGCCGGGTCATGTGGTCGGCGATGGCAAGCACACGGTGGCGCAGTTGGTTGAGGTCGTGAACCAGGACCCGCGCCGTGGCGTCGGCCATGAGAAAGTGCTGACGCGCCTCGAACTCGATGCGCAGGCCGAGATGATGCTCGCGCGCGCCGGGCTCACGGCGGAGTCTGTGCCTGCGGCGGATCAACGTGTCTATCTTCGCTCCACTGCCAACCTTTCAACCGGCGGCACGGCAACCGATGTGACGGATGTGATCCACCCGGACAACCGCGACATGGCGGTGCGCGCGGTCGAGGCGATCGGTCTGGATGTCGGTGGTGTGGATTTCCTGTCGAAGGACATCACGCTGTCCTATCGCGAAATCGGCGGCGGCATCTGCGAGATCAACGCGGCGCCCGGCTTTCGCATGCACGTCGCGCCGTCCGAGGGCACGGCGCGGGACGCCGCGGGCCCGGTCATCGACATGCTGTTCCCGCAGGGTGCGCCCGCGCGCGTGCCAATCGCCGCGATCACCGGCACCAATGGCAAGACCACGACCGCGCGCATGCTCGCTCACATATTGAAGATGTCCGGCTACACGCCCGGCCTGACGACCACCGACGGGGTCTATATCGATGGCCAGCGCACGGTCTCCGGCGACATGACCGGTCCGGTGTCGGCACGCATGGTGCTTTCGGATCCGCACATCGACGCAGCGGTGCTCGAGACCGCGCGCGGCGGGCTGCTGCGGGCCGGCATGGGCGTTCCGTCGGTCGATGTCGGCGCGGTGCTGAACGTGCAGCCCGATCATCTGGGCCTCAAGGGCATCGACACGCTCGAGCAGCTCGCTGAGGTCAAGCGCGTGGTGGTCGAGATTGCGACCGGCTGCGCGGTGCTGAATGCGGACGACGAGCTGGTGCTGCGCATGTCGGCGCACACCGACGCCGAGCACATCTGTTACGTGACGATGAATCCGCAGCACACGCTGGTGCGCGAGCACATTCGCGCCGGCGGCCGCGCCTGCGCGCTCGAGGCGGGCGTCAATGGCCAGATGGTCACGCTGTATGACCGCGGCGGCCACATTCCACTGGTATGGACCCACCTGATCCCGGCGACCCTCGAAGGGCGCGCGACGCACAACGTGCAGAACGCCATGTTTGCGGCTTCGATGGCGTTCTCGCTTGGCGTCAAGCTCGATGCCATCCGCCAGGGACTGCGCACCTTCGACACGACTTTCTATCAGGCGCCCGGGCGCATGAACATTTTCGACGAACATCCGTTCAAGGTGCTGTTCGACTATGGCCACAACGCGCATGCGGTCTCGATGCTCGCGGGTCTCGCCGGACGCCTCGATGTCACGGGCCGGCGCATCGTCGTACTGGCGGGTCCGGGTGACCGTCGCGATGAGGATCTGCGCGCCATTGCGCGCGCGGTTGCCGGAAGGTTCGATCATTACATCTGCCGCCGCGACGACAACCTGCGCGATCGCGCCAGTGACGAGGTGCCACGCATCCAGGCCGCCACGCTCATCGCCGCAGGCGTGCCGCAGTCCGCCATTTCCGTGATTCCGGATGAGCAGGAGGCAATCGATGCGGCCTTGCGCATGGGCCGGTCCGGCGACCTGCTGCTGATCTTCGCGGATGCACTGGTGCGTTCCTGGAAACAGATCATCCGCTTCCGGCCCGAGGGCGCGCCGGCGCCTGCCGCCGCACGCGCGTCGGTGCCGGTGGCGGCCGTGGTCGAACCGCCGATCGAAAGCGCAGCACCGCTGTCGCTCGATGGCCTGATTCGTGACGAACGCGGCATCCGCTATGCGCCGGAGGCGTCCGACTGAGTGGGCCTGACGCACCGCCCTTCATCGATTCGCGCCGCCTGACCGGTCACAACCGGTTCTTCGACGGCCCCGGTGCCGTGCTCGAAACGACTGAGTCCGCGGCCGGAATCCTCGGCGATTGGGAACGGCGCGTGCGTCTCGCGGAGCAGGAACTGCGCTGGCCCGCGGCGCCGGTGGTCGCGATCCCGCACCAGAGCGGCGCGTCACTCGCACTCAGCGCGCCACCGGACCAGCTCTTCACCGCAACCGAAGTCAACGAATGGGCGCTCTGTGCCGCGCTCGCCGAGCGCGATCCGGCGCGCAGTGTCAGCCTGATTGCCGCGCTGGCCGCCGAACAGCCAGAGGAGACTGAGCCGCCGGTACTCGATGATGCCGGCGCGTTGCTGCGCCTGCGCCGCCGTGCGGCGCGCGAGGCAAATCCGCGTCTGCGGGCCTTGCTGGATGCGGCCGCCGCGCATGAGTTGCCGTTGCTCTGCGATGACGACCTGCTGACACTCGGCGCAGGCGCCGGCGGCCGCGGCTGGCTGCTGCATCAGCTGCCGGATCCTGCCGAGATTCCGTGGGGCGATCTGCGTCGCATTCCGGTTGCACTCGTCACCGGCACCAATGGCAAGACCACGGTCGTGCGCCTGATCGCCGCGTGCACGACGGCGTCCGGACTCAAGACCGGCTATTGCTGCACCGACGGCGTATTTGTCGGCGCGCATTCAATCGGCACCGGCGATTACTCGGGACCCGCGGGCGCACGCCGGGTGCTGCGCGATACACGCGTCGAAGCTGCGATTCTCGAGACCGCGCGCGGCGGTATCCTGCGCCGCGGTCTGGCCGTCAACCAGGCCGATGTCGCGGTCATCACCAGTGTCGCTGCCGATCACTTCGGCGAGTACGGCATTCACGATCTCGACGCGTTGGCAGAGGTCAAGCTGGCCGTTGCGCGCGCGCTGGGCGAAAACGGGCTGCTGGTACTCAATGCCGACGATGCAGTACTGGCCCGGGTCGGCTCCGCCGCAACCAAGCCGCTGGGCTGGTTTGCGCGCGACGCAAGCCACTGGCTGCTCACTGCGCAACGGCACGACGGTGGCGCGGCCTGCGGGGTCATGAATGGCCGGCTGTGGCTGAGCCGCCGGGGCCAAGATCATGATCTCGGGCCGATCGCCGCCATGCCGCTCGCGGCGGGTGGTCATTCCATATTCAATGTGTCGAATCTCGCCGCAGCGGCGCTGGCCGCCGTCGCGCTCGGCGTCGAGCCCGCCACCATTGCCAGGGTATTCGCGCGTTTCGGCAACGACCCGCTGGACAATGCCGGCCGTCTGATGCGCTACGAGCTGGGCGGCCTGAATCTGATCGTGGATTTTGCGCACAATCCGGCGGCGCTCTCCGGTCTGGTCGATTTCGCGCTGCGCTTGCGCGGGTCCGGCCGCCTTGCAATGTTGCTCGGCCAGGCCGGCAATCGCGAGGACGCCGACCTGGACCGCCTCGCCGCAGTCGCGGCCGCGGCGCGGCCGGATCTCGTGGTCGTCAAGGAACTGGGCACGTACCTGCGCGGGCGCGATGCCGGCGAGGTGCCCGCGATCCTGCGCCGCGCGCTGGCCAATGCCGGCGTCCCCGATTCCGCCATCATCGATGCGCCGGATGAACTTGCCGCCGTGCGCCATGCGCTCACATGGGCGCGCGCGGGCGACGTGCTGGTGCTGACGCTGCATTCGCGGGATGGCCGCACGGCGGCGCTCGGCCTGATGGACCGCCTGCGCCGTCAGTCCTGGACGGCGGGCCAGCCATTGCCGGGCTGAGGTATCGTGTATGGGAGCCTCCGATTCACTCCCGCATGGGCGCGACCGTGGCGATTTTTTGCCGCTGGCAAGGCGCAAGGAGCGATGTGTATCGTGATACATGAGCGACAAGCAACGCAGCCAGCGGCCAAAATCGCCCGGTCCCTACGGGTTGCGTACACGCCTTGGCGGGACATCGTTGCTCGCCTCGCCCATAGTCCCTGCTATCGGGCTTCGGCTCACGCCTTGTCCCGCCAAGGCGCGCGCGCAACGCGCTCCACGCGGGAGTGAATCGGAGGCTCCCTATGGCCGGTCGCATTCCACAGTCATTCATCGATGAGCTGCTTGCGCGCACCGATATCGTCGAGCTGATCGGCGGGCGCGTACAGCTCAAGAAGGCGGGTCGCGAGTGGAAAGCCTGCTGCCCGTTCCATTCCGAGAAGACGCCTTCGTTCTGGGTCAGCCCCGACAAGCAGTTCTATCATTGCTTCGGCTGTAGCGCGCACGGCACGGCGCTCGGCTTCCTGATGGAGCATGACAAACTGCCGTTTCCCGACGCGGTCGATGAGCTCGCCTCGCGCCTCGGACTCGAGGTGCCGCGCGAGGACGACGGCCGCGCCGCGCGCGCGCGACCGGGCGAAGGATTGTATGAGATGCACGCACAGGTCACGCAGTTCTATCGCGATTCCTTGCGCGAATCGGTGCGGGCCAGGAAGTACCTGACCGACCGCGGCATCACCGCCGAGAGCTGCGTCAAGTTCGCGGTCGGTTACGCTCCCGACTCCTGGGACGCGGTGCTAAAGCGCTTTGGCGGCAATGCGGAGCGCGAGGGCCAGCTGCTGGAGGCCGGCCTCGTCATTGAACGCGCCGGTGGCGGCGAATCGGGTTTCTACGACCGCTTCCGCGATCGCGTGATGTTCCCGATCCGCGACGCACGCGGCCGGACCATTGCTTTCGGCGGCCGGATCATCGACGCGGGCGAACCGAAATACCTCAACTCGCCGGAAACACCGCTGTTTCACAAGGGACGCGAGCTCTATGGCCTGTACGAGGCGCGCCAGGCGCTGCGCAAGCTTGAGCGGTTGCTGGTGGTCGAAGGCTATGTCGATGTCGTGCGACTCGCGCAAAACGGTATCGAGTATGCAACTGCGACACTCGGCACTGCGACGACGCCCGAGCACCTGAATCGCCTGTTCCGCGTGACCAGTGAACTGGTGTTCTGTTTCGACGGCGACCGCGCGGGCCGCGCTGCCGCCTGGCGTGCGCTCGAGAATGCGCTGGAACACGCCCGCGACGGCCGGCAGCTGCGCTTCCTGTTCCTGCCGGAAGGCCACGATCCGGACACACTGGTCGGTGAAGAAGGCGCCGCGGCATTCGAGGCGCGCATTGCCGGCGCGCAACCAATTTCGGAATTCCTGGTGACGCAGCTTGCCACCCAGGCCGATCTCGCCAGTGTCGACGGGCGCGCGCGGCTTGCCGAGCTCGCACGCCCCTTGCTCGCGCGCGTTCCGGCCGGCGTGTATCACGAATTGCTGCTCGAACGCCTGGCACAGGAAGTGCGCATGCCGGCCGGCCGACTCGCTGATCTGCTCAGTGCCAAGCCCGAGACTTCTCGCGGCGTTTGGGCCGCGCGCGGCAGCCGGCCGATTCGCGGCAAGCCGGCGCGGTCGGCGGGCCGCCAGCCGCTGCTGACCCAGGCGATCCTGCTGCTGCTGCATCACCCGGGTGCAGCGCAGGCGGTCACGGCGACACCGGCCTGGCTCGCGGGTGATCAAAAGGGATTCGCGGCGCTGCGTGAGCTGCTCGAGACGGCGCGTAGTCAACCCGCGCTCACGACCGCACAATTGGTCGAACGTTGGCGCGACCGCCCCGAGGGGGCGCGGCTGGCGGAGCTGGCCGGCGCCGAGTCGCTGGTCGGCGATGCCCGTGCCGCCGGGCGCGAACTCGCGAAAGTACTCGATCGCATTGGAGCGGAACTCGGGCCTGAAAAGCGACTCAATGAGCTGATCGAACTGGCCCGCGAACGTCGGCTGACTGAGCAAGAACAGAAGGAATTTCAAGGACTTCTTGGCTCCAAGGGACAGCGCGACGGGCGCTGAGCCAGGCAGCTAACTTCGACCAAACCCGGCCCCGGCTGTATACTGCTCGGCTGTTTTGCAGCCGCCCACGGTCCTGAGGATTCCCCGCTTGAGCGAGAAAAAACTCCCGGTCATTCCCGAAGACCGCCAGTCGCAGTTAAAGGTCCTGATCGCCCGCGGCAAGGAACAGGGCTACCTGACCTATGCCGAGGTCAACGACCACCTGCCGCCTGAGATCGTCGATCCGGAACAGATCGAAGACATCGTCAACACGATCAACGACATGGGCATTACGGTGTACGAAAAGGCACCGGACGCCGAAGCGCTGCTGCTGACCGACGCCTCCGCGCCCGACGAGGAAGCCGTCGAGGAAGCCGCGGCGGCGCTCGCCACCGCCGATTCGGAATTCGGCCGCACCACCGACCCGGTGCGCATGTACATGCGCGAGATGGGCACGGTCGAACTGCTGACCCGCGAAGGCGAGATCCGCATTGCCAAGCGCATCGAGCAAGGCCTCGACCAGGTGCGCTCCGCCCTCGCCTACTACCCGCCGACCTACGACTACCTGCTCGCCGCATACGAGCCGGTCAAGGGCGGCCAGGGCCGCATCACCGACCTCATTGTCGGCTTCATCGACCCGAATGCGCCGGACGAGATCGCACAGCCGCACAACCCGAAGACCGCAATCCGCAAGGAAGAGGCCGAGGACGACGAGAGCGAAGACAAGACCGACGAGGAAGAAGAAGCGATCGATACGGGTCCCGATCCCGAAGAGACTGCACGCCGCTTCGCCGCGATCCAGCGCCTGCACAACACGGTCGCGAAGGGTCTCGCCACCGCGCGCAGCGCCCGCGAGCCGAAGACGGTGCGGGCGCGCAAGCGGCTCGCCGAACAGTTCATGGAATTGAAGCTGGCGCCGAAGATGTTCGACGCACTGGTCCAGCACCTGCGCAGTCACGTGGACGAAGTACGCCGCCTTGAGCGCGAGATCATGGCGGTTTGTGTGCGCCAGGCCGGTATGCCGCGCAAGGACTTCATTGGCACCTTCCCGAAGAACGAAACCAATGTGCGCTGGATCGACAAGCACATCCGCGCCAAGCGCAAGCACTCGGCCGCGCTCGGCCGACTGAAGGAAGAGGTCGTGCGTCGGCAGCAGGAGCTGCGCGCACTCGAGAAGCGCCTGACGCGCTCGATCCAGGAACTGAAGTCCGTCAATCGCGACATCGCAACCGGCGAAGCAATGGCACGCCGCGCCAAGAAGGAAATGGTCGAGGCCAACCTGCGCCTCGTGATTTCGATCGCGAAGAAGTACACCAACCGCGGCCTGCAGTTCCTGGACCTGATCCAGGAAGGCAACATCGGCCTGATGAAGGCAGTGGACAAGTTCGAATACCGCCGCGGCTACAAGTTCTCGACCTACGCGACCTGGTGGATCCGCCAGGCCATCACCCGTTCGATCGCCGACCAGGCGCGCACCATCCGCATTCCGGTGCACATGATCGAGACCATCAACAAGCTGAACCGCATCTCGCGGCAAATGCTGCAGGAGATGGGCCGCGAGCCGACGCCGGACGAACTGGCCGGACGCATGGAAATGCCGGAAGACAAGGTGCGCAAGGTGCTGAAGATCGCCAAGGAGCCGATCTCGATGGAGACGCCGATCGGGGATGATGAGGATTCGCACCTGGGCGATTTCATCGAGGACGCGATGGCCGAGAGTCCGCTCGATTCCGCGACCGTGGAATCGCTGCGCGAGACCGTGCACGGCGTATTGAGCCAACTAACGCCGCGCGAAGCCAAGGTGCTGCGCATGCGCTTCGGCATCGA
>JANNTO010000042.1:0-2782 GCA_031403675.1 Gammaproteobacteria bacterium
ATCTAAATAAGATATCGCTAATATATCGTCAGCCGGTTACGAAGACAAGCCCGCCGCGGGATGGTCGGCCTCTGGTGGGTGGGTGTGGCGGTCGTGGGAATAGCCGGGCACCGGTGTCCGTCGCTTTCAGCCGGAAATACAAGCTAAGATTCGCGGCAATGACCGACCCCCGCGAAGCGCTCATCATCGCGGCCCGCGAATGCTGCGGCCATGCGCACGCGCCGTATTCCGGAATCCACGTCGGTGCCGCGGTCCGTTCCGCGAGCGGTGCCGTGTATCTCGGCACGAATGTCGAGAATGCGGCCTATCCACTCGGTAATTGCGCGGAGACCAGTGCGATAGCGGCCGGTGTGCAGTCCGAGGGCGCCGCATTTCGGATCGCCGAGGCCGCAGTCTGGGCGACGGATCGCGAGGACCGGACACTTGCATGCTCGCCCTGCGGCGGATGCCGGCAGCGAATCCGCGAGTTCGCGGCGCACGGCGCCGTCGCGATTCATTTCCCATGGCGCGATGACAAGATTCAGACGGTCGCACTCGACGATCTGCTGCCATTCGCGTTTTTCCTGCCGGCCGGTCCGCAAGGGCGATGAACGCCGACCGGCCAGCAACGGCAACGTCCACGGGCGATACGTCACTCCCCTGGTTGCCGCAGGAAGCCATCCGGCGCAAACGCAACGGCGAGACGCTCGGTGCCGATGATCTGCGCGCGCTCGTGCGCGGCATGGCCGATGGCAGTCTGGCGGACGCACAAGTCGCTGCATTCGCGATGGCGGTCTATTTCCGTGGCATGACACACGCCGAGTGCGCCGCTCTCACACTCGCGATGCGCGACAGCGGGGATACCTTCGACTGGCGCAATGAATCGCTGCCAGGACCGGTACTCGACAAGCATTCGAGCGGCGGCATTGGCGATCTCGTGTCGCTGGCGCTCGGCCCGATGCTCGCGGCCTGCGGCGCCTGGGTGCCGATGATCAGCGGCCGTGGACTCGCGCACACCGGCGGCACGCTCGACAAGCTGGAAGCGATCCCCGGATATTGTTCGCGGCCGGAGCCGGAACTCGTCCGCAGTACGCTGCGCAAGGCCGGGGTTGCGATCATCGGTGCGGGCGGGCGGATCGCGCCGGCCGACCAGCGCCTCTATGCGATCCGCGACGTGACCGCGACCGTCGATTGCATTCCATTGATCGTCGCCTCGATCCTGTCCAAGAAACTGGCGGCGGGGCTCGATGCGCTGGTACTCGACGTCAAGACCGGCAATGGCGCCGTGATGACCGACCCGGCACTCGGCCGCGAATTGGCGATTCGCATGATCAACACCGCCGCCGAGGCGGGCTTGCGCGCGTCGGCTTTCCTGACCGACATGTCCGAGCCGCTGGCACGATCCGCGGGCAATGCGCTGGAAATGCATGAAGCGCTCGGCATCCTGCGCGGGGAGCCGGCCGATGCGCGCCTCATGGAAGTTACGCTCACGCTCGGAATCGAGGTGATGGTGCTGGGTGGTCTCGCGGCCAACGCGACTGAGGCGAGGGCTGCGCTGATGAAATCGCTGGCAACCGGCACTGCCGCTGAGCGATTTGCGCGCATGGTGGCGAGTCTCGGCGGGCCGGTGGATTTCGTTGAGCGGCCTGATCACTATCTGGCAACCGCACCGGTCATCATGGATGTGCCGGCGCCGGGCGACGGCTACGTCACCGCGATTGACACGCGCGCGCTCGGTCTTGCAGTGGTCGCACTGGGCGGCGGTCGCACATCACCCGGGCAGGCGGTGGATCCCGCAGTGGGCCTGGACCGGCTGGCTGCACTCACACAAGCGCTGCGGGCCGGCATGCCGCTTGCGAGGGTGCATGCGGCGAGTGCGGACGCCGCGCGACAGGCGGTACTCGCGGTCACGCGTGCTTATTCGATCGGCGAATCGCCGCCACGGCCGCCGCCGTTATTCGAGCGGATCGAAGGCGGGCGTTAGCCCGCGCGACGCGGCCGGAAGTGTCGCGTTGGCCGCGCGGCGCGCCGGGCCGGCGCTGCGTGTTCGCTGTGTTGCAGCGGCTCTGCATGGACGGTGCGCGCGAATGCGGGCGTCGGCGCGAATGGCACGGCCTGACGCATGGTCCGCTCGATGTCCCTGAGCAAAGACGTCTCATCCTCGGACACGAGCGATACCGCGTGCCCGTCATTGCCCGCGCGCGCCGTGCGGCCGATGCGATGCACGTAATCCTCGGGGACATGCGGCATGTCGTAGTTCACAACCTGCGGCAGTTCCCGGATATCCAGCCCGCGTGAGGCGACTTCGGTCGCAACCAGCGCCGTGAGCTTGCCGGCTTTGAAATCCGCAAGTGCTCGCGTGCGTGCGGCCTGGCTCTTGTTGCCGTGAATCGCAGCGGAGCGGATGCCTGCCCGCTCGAGTTGCATGGACAGGCGATTCGCGCCGTGCTTGGTGCGGGTGAATACCAGCGCCTGGTGCCAGCGCCCTTCGACATTGGCGCCGTTCTGGAACAGGTGCACCAGCAGATGCCGCTTGTCGTCCTTGGAGACGCGAAATGCGCGCTGCACCACGCGATCCACCGTGCTGTTCGGAGGCGTCACCTCGACGTGCACCGGCTTGACCAGGATTCGTGCTGCCAGCACGCGGATGTCCGGCGTGTAGGTCGCCGAGAACATCAGGTTCTGGCGCTGCGCCGGCAGCAGTTTGATGATGCGCCGGATGTCGTGGATGAAACCCATGTCGAGCATGCGGTCAGCCTCGTCCAGCACCAGGATTTCAATCTTCGACAGATCGATCGTGCGC
>JANNTO010000043.1:0-1576 GCA_031403675.1 Gammaproteobacteria bacterium
CCTGTTCGATGTCCACGCGGTTGGAGCGGGGCGTGATGACGAGGCGCGTCGGGTGCTCGTGGTCACTCTCGTCGCGCAGGTCTTCGACCATCGGCAACTTCTTCGCGCGCATCTGCCCGGCGATCTGCTCGAGCACCTTGGCGCCCGAGACCTGGTACGGCAGCGCCGTGATCACGACCTCGCCGTCCTCGATCTCGTACACGGCGCGCGCACGGTAGGTGCCGTTGCCGGTCTTGTAGATCGCGCGCAGATCGCTCTTCGGCGTGATGATCTCCGCGCCGGTCGGGAAGTCCGGCCCCTGCACGTGCTTGCAGAGCGTCGCGATCGACGCCTCCGGGTCGTCGAGCAGCTCGATGCACGCGGCGGTCATTTCCTTCAGGTTGTGCGGCGGGATGTCGGTCGCCATGCCGACCGCGATGCCCTGCGTGCCATTCAGCAGCACATTCGGCAGCCGCGCCGGCAACAACTTCGGCTCATCGAGCGTGCCGTCGAAGTTGGGCGTCCATTCCACGGTGCCCTGCCCGAGTTCGGACAGCAGCGTCTGCGCGTACGGCCGCAGCCGCGATTCCGTGTAGCGCATCGCCGCGAAGGACTTCGGGTCGTCGGTCGAGCCCCAGTTGCCCTGCCCGTCCACGATCGGATAGCGGTAGGAGAAATCCTGCGCCATCAGCACCATCGCCTCGTAGCAGGCGCTGTCGCCGTGCGGGTGGTACTTGCCGATCACGTCGCCGACCGTGCGTGCGGACTTCTTGTGCTTGGAGCCGGCCGCCAGCCCGAGCTCGCTCATCGCGTAGACGATGCGGCGCTGCACCGGCTTCAGCCCGTCGGCGAGCTGCGGCAGCGCACGGTCGAGGATCACGTACATCGAGTAGTCGAGGTACGCCTTTTCGGTGAATGCCTTGAGCGGCTGGCGCTCGATGCCCTCGAAGTCGAGTGACTGCTCTTTCATGCTCAGACCGTCGCCAGGTTGCCCTTGCTCTCGAGCCAGTCGCGGCGGTCCGACGCGCGCTTCTTTGCGAGCAACATGTCCATCAGTTGGTCGGCGCCGTCCTTCGCCTCCACGGTCAGCTGCACGAGGCGGCGCGTGTCCGGCGACATGGTGGTCTCGCGCAGCTGCAGCGGGCTCATCTCGCCGAGGCCCTTGAAGCGCGTGATCACGGGCTTGCCGCGCAGGCCATCGGCCTGGATGCGGTCGAGGATGCCGTCGCGCTCGTACTCGCCGAGCGCATAGAAGACGTTCTTGCCGATGTCGATGCGAAACAGCGGCGGCATCGCCACGTAGACGTGTCCCGCGGTCACCAGCGGCCGGAAGTGCCGCAGGAACAGCGCGCACAGGAGCGTCGCGATGTGGGCGCCGTCGGAATCGGCGTCCGCCAGGATGCAGATCTTGTGGTAGCGCAGTCCCGACAGGTCGCCGGAGGCGGCGTCCACCCCGATCGCGGTCGCGATGTCGTGCACTTCCTGCGAGGCCAGGATGTCGGCGGCCTCCACTTCCCAGGTATTGAGGATCTTGCCGCGCAGCGGCATGACCGCCTGGAACGAGCGGTCCCGCGCCTGCTTTGCCGACCCGCCGGCG
>JANNTO010000044.1:0-2188 GCA_031403675.1 Gammaproteobacteria bacterium
GTCGCCGAAAGCCTCGCGCTTCGCGGCAGTCCAGCCACCATTGACGTGGTAAGGCACGTACTGCACGAAGATGCTCGCGACATGCTTGCCGGGTGGCGCCATGCCGGGATCGATCATCGACGGAAACACGACGTCCATGTAGGGGCGCCGCGAGAACTCGCCGTACTTCGCGTCGTCATAGGCGCGCTCAAGGTAATCCACGCTCGGGCTGATCGAGATCGCGCCGCGATGCTGCGCGCCGACGCCCGGCAAGCAGGTGAAATCCGGCAGTTCGGACAGCGCGAGATTGACCTTGCCGGAGGATCCGCGGAAGCGGAACCGACGTACCTGATCGAGGAGTTCGCCAGGCAATTCGCGGCTCTCGACCAGGTCGAGAAACGTGCGGCGCGCGTCCAGGCCCGAGACCACGATGGGTGCCTGGTACTCGTCGCCGTTCTCAAGCACGACGCCGGTGGCGTGCCCGCTCCTGACCAACACCTGCTTCACCGGCGCCTCGGTGCGCAGCGTCGCGCCCGCGGCACGTGCAGCCGCCGCGATCGCATTGCTGACGGTCCCGGTGCCGCCCTTGCAGAAACCCCAGGCGCGGAAAGCGCCGTCGATCTCGCCCATATAATGATGCAGCAGCACGTAGGCCGAACCCGGCGAGCGCGGACCCATGAAGGTGCCGATGATGCCGCTTGCGGCCTTGGTCCCCTTCAGGGCGTCAAACTCGAACCACTCGTCGAGATAATCGGCCGAACTCATGGTCATCAGCTTGTAGAGCGCATGGAATCGTTTGGCGCCCATCGAGCGCATGATGCCGCCGAGTTTCAGCATGCCCTTCAGGTCGCTGGGTGCAAGTGAGGTCGGATCGGGCGGGATCATGCCGAGCAAGGGCTTGACCGCGCGGGCCATGTGATGCATCAGCCGCCCGAATTCGACGAACGCGTCGGCGTCGATCCGCGAATGGCGGTACAGCTCGCGTCGCGTCAGGTCCGGATCGTTCCAGGTCGCGAAGTAGTCGCCATTCGGCAGCGGCGTCACGCTGCTCTCGAGCGGCAGGATATGCAGACCGTGGCGCGGCAGGTCCAGCTCGCGGATGATCTCGGGGCGCAGCAGGCTCACGACATACGAAAACACCGAGAATGTGAAGCCCGGGAAGACCTGCTCGCTGACCGCGGCGCCGCCCAGCAGGTGGCGGCGCTCCAGCACGACGACTTTCCTGCCGGCACGCGCCAGATAAGCGGCGGCGACGAGCCCGTTGTGGCCGCCGCCGATGACGATAGCGTCGTACTGGTTCGCCATCTCAGGCCTTCTTCCGCGGCGGATCGAAGAACGGCAGCTTGCGCACATGCGCATTCGCGAGCCGATGCTGGTGCTCGACGGTGACCTCGATCTGGAGTGGCGTATCGGGTGCGAAATGCGGCGCCTGCACATGAGCGAGTGCCAGGTACTTCTTCAGGAGCGGCGACCAGCAGCCACTCGAGGCGTAGCCGACCTGCTTGCCGTCCCGATAGAGCGGGACGCTCGCGCGCCACGGCACGCTCGGCAGCGACGGCGAAATGTCATGCGCGATATACAGCGCTTCGAATGAATTCCACTCGATTTCGATGCCGACGAAGCGCCACAACGGTCCCCTCGCCTGTTCCGCGGCCAGTGCCTTGCGGCCGTTGTATGGCCCCTTGTCGAAAGTCACCGTCCAGTCGAGCGACAACTCAAAGGGCGAGGACTTCTGCGGCTCGATCATCGCCCGATGCGAGGAGTGATAATCCACGTCGAGCATGACGAGTCCCGCCTCGATGCGCGCGACATCGAGCGCCCAGATGCCAGCCGGCGCCAGGCCGTAGTTCCTGCCAACCGCGGTCAGCGCATCCCAGACCTCGAGCGCGTGGTCGGCCGGTATCCAGAGTTCGTAGCCGAGGTCACCCGTGTAACCGGTACGCGAGACCTCGATCCCGATCCCTGCGATCCGGTTGTCCATCACGCGGAAATACCTGAGCGCATCCACGGGAAGATCGGCTGCTTCGTTCAGCAGCGCGCGCGACAGCGGGCCCTGCAGCGCGAGCACGCCGAGGTTCTCGCTGATGTCCTCGATCCCGACCTCAAGCCCGAAGGCATTGCGGTGCAGCCAGCGGTAATTCGGTTCCGCCGAACTGAGGCGGTAGACGTTCTCACTGAGCCGGCTGATCGTGCCGTCGTCGATGACCTT